>JBBTFY010000127.1:0-24339 GCA_038041635.1 Pseudomonadota bacterium | reverse complement strand
AGGATTGCGAACTGCCGGAGGCGCTGACCAACTACGCTGATGCTGTCGTGGGCTGGCATGGCAATTCGATCATTGATGCCATCAATGGAACCAGCGGGGCATGGGAAAACCCCGATGGCGGAACTTGCGACCCGCGCCCGCTCAAGCGACATCCTTGTTGATCGCTGGTAGTGACGAGCGCGCTCCATTCCTACATCGTTCGATACGATAGCGCGTTCGCGCCCAATCCCTTCTATGGGGCTTGCACCCTTGCTACCTGTAAGCCCGGTATCAGAAAGTCAGCGCAAATCGGCGATTGGGTCGTTGGGACAGGCAGTGGTGACAGGAAGATTCGCCGTGCTGGTTTTCTTGTTCACGCAATGCGCGTTACGGAAGTGACCGACTTTGAGCATTATTCAGTAGATCCCAGGTTTCGGGAAAAACAGCCGATGCGACGCGGAAGCCGCAAACAAAGCTGCGGCGACAACATCTATTTTCGCAACGAAGCGGACGACGGCTGGTTACAACGGGACTCCTTCCATTCCAACGACGATGGGACGCTAAATCAACGGCACATCAATCGCGATACCGGGGTCAATCGCGTCCTGATAAGCGATGATTTTGTCTATTTCGGTGGGGAAGGCCCAGCCATTCCACCGCAGTTTCGCGACTACTCAGGCTTTGACATTTGCCAGAAGGGCGTCGGTCGCAAGAAGGTTGTCGATGACGAACTGATTGTCGAGTTTGTCGCATGGCTGCGGTCGTTGGGCGATTTTGGCTATCGTGGGATGCCCACAGAATGGATACTTGATCGTGGATAGCCGCGCCGATGCCACGTCGATCCGTTTGGCGGATTATGCGCGGGAAATCGAGCCGACCGACAAACTTCCAGCCGGTGACCTCAAGCCGGTGTTGCTCGGCCTCTTCGGTGAAGTCGGCGGTATCATGACAACGGCCAAGAAACTGCACCGGGAGCCGACGGCCTTTGTTGGCTATCACAAGGCAGTGGTCGAGGAGTTTGGCGACACGCTGTGGTATTTTGCCACGCTATGCCGCCGGTTGGGGTTCTCGCTGGAAGCCGTTCTCGCGGAGGTCACGAATGGCGCTGGATACTCGTCTGTCACGGTTGCCAGCGACCTGCCCGACGGCCCAATTTCCCATGTCGCATCTGCTATGGCTCCGCTCTCGCTGGACGATACGCTTCTAAAGCTGGGAGAGGCAGCGGCGGCGTTGATGTCGGTTGCTGACAATTCTGAACAGTCGGCTGGGCTAATTCATCAATTTGGCGACCGCTACATCCAAGCCCTCCAGGTCTCTGGCGTCATTTTCGCCGATGTCGTGCATACGAATTTGCGGAAGGCAAAGGGCAGATTTCTGGAACCTGATCCCGCTACCTTGCCCGTATTCGACGATCAGTTTCTCGATGAAGAACGCTTGCCAACGGAGTTTGAGATTGAAATCTCGCAGCGGCGGAGCGGTCAAAGCTACCTGCGGTGGAATGGCGTGTTCATCGGCGATCCGTTGACCGACAACATTCTCGATCCCGATGGCTATCGCTTCCATGACGTGTTCCATTTCGCCCATGCGGCAATCTTGCATTGGTCACCCGTCATGCGGGCGCTGATCAAACAAAAACGCAAGAGTGATCGGAAGATTGACGAAGCCCAGGACGGTGGCCGTGCCATTGTCGTCGAGGAAGGGCTGACCGCATGGATTTTTTCGCGAGCAAAGGAGCTGAACTTTTTTGAAGGGCAAAAATCTGTGTCTTTCGACCTGCTCAAGACTGTTGGTGAATTTGTGCATGGTTATGAGGTTGCGGACTGCCCTCTGAAACTGTGGGAAAGGGCAATTCTCGACGGATATGCGGTTTTCCGCCAAGTTCGACAAAACAACGGTGGAGTTGTAATCGGCAATCGACACACACGCGAGATTCGCTTTCGGCCTTTGGAGGTGGCGACAATATGAAGCCAGCACAATTCGTCGCCGAGCTAAGCGCCTTGCAGTTTGAAAATACGTTCAATCCATATTCGCATCGGTGCGATGCTTTTGACTATGAGGATGCGCCCGTTCAGCGCGCGCAAGTCCTGACAGACATTCTTGAAGCCGCCGTGCTTGTCGAAGTTGATGCGATCTGGGTTGGGCGCGATCTCGGCTATCGCGGTGGTCGGCGAACGGGTTTGGCGTTGACCGACGATGTGCATATCAGCGCCCATGCCGAACGCTGGGGAGTTTCTGCGCCTAGACCGACGCGGGGCAACGCCATTGCCGAACGAACGGCGGCGGTCATTTGGGATGTCCTGTCGCAGATTGATGAAGCCGTTTTCCTTTGGAATGTTTTCCCGTTGCATCCGCACGAAGCCGACGATCCGTTTTCCAACCGTTCGCACAACGCCAAGGAACGTAAGGCTGGCGAGGAATTGCTGTTCGAGCTGATCTTGTTACTTCGCCCAAAGCGGCTTGTCGCCGTAGGGAACAACGCTGCTACGGCACTCCAACGCCTAGGAGCAGATTGCTCTGTAACGCAGGTTCGGCATCCTAGCTACGGGGGGCAAACCCAATTCCTCGGGCAGGTTCGTGACCTCTATGATTTGAAGCCACAAATGGCACAGCCTGCACTTTTCTGACGGGCCATGAAGATCGCTCAAGTCGAATTGTCGCGCTCGCGGTGTATCGACTGAGAACGCCTCTACCATGCGCTAATCGTTGAGAAAGCTACAGCGCGCGCCCTTTTTTTCCAACCATGCTTGACCTGCATCCCAAACAAACGCGCCAACGGCGCATCGTGAAACAAGTGAAACATAAGCCGCGTTGCGCGGATTTGATCCTGAGGCGATGGCCGAATCCCGTCCGGGATTCAGGTGGCCAGCATGACAGGCGTTCGGCTGTCATTTCGCAGGTTTGGGGTGATGCCCGTTCGGGTTCATTTCACCCCGATCAAACATGATCCAAAGCCCAGTTCTTGGCCGCTTTTGGCTCATGTGAAGATGGTGCCCCCGGCCCGAATCGAACGGGCACTCCTTGCGGAACCGCATTTTGAGTGCGGCGCGTCTACCAGTTCCACCACGGGGGCACGCGAGCGAAACCCTTAGACGCGGAAAAAATTTTAGCCAACTGATTTGATGGACTATTGCCACAAAAGGGTCGCAACGCGAATTCTCGGCCTATCTGGCGCGGCGCACATTGATCGCCGAAGCATCAAGCATGTTCTTGATGTGCGACGCATAGTATTTCTCGATCATCTCGACACTGGTGCGGCAGTTTTTCGCAACCTGATAGATGTCGGCTCCCTCCATCAACCGGAAACAGATGTAGGTATGCCGCAAGCTGTAGCTGGTGCGGGGGTTTCCCTCGCGGTCATGCTTCATACCCAGTTCGTCGAGTAACGTGTTGAAGAGTTCTCGCTGAATTTTCGGGAACAGGAGCTGGTTCGGCTCAAGGCTGTGCCGCTCCGTCATCCGCTTGATGGGTAGCACGGCACCGGGCATCGTCTTGCAATAGCCAACACCCCGCTTGCCGCGAACGGCGATGTGGAGGATTTCCTCGTTGCCCGGTCCATCGGCAACAATGTCGATGTCGCGTAGCTCGATCCGCTTGGCCTCATCGGGGCGAAGGCCGCTGTTGACCATGAACAGGACGTAATCGTGCAAATCCTCGCAAGCCGACCGCCAGCGTTCCTTCTTGGGATTCTTGGCGCGCTCGCCGGTCGCCTTGTAAAATGCCTTATACTCGTCGGGCGAAAACCAAGCGCGATGGGCGATCTTGCCCGACATTTTGTAGGGAGCCGAGATGTCCGGCAGATAGGGAAGCCAGCCGTGGCGGTTCGCGGTTTTGAGGACATGCCGCAGGGCGATAACCTCGTGGTGCATCGTTGACCGCGAAGGCCGCTTGGGCAGGCCGGTCTTTTTGTCGATCCGCGACGTCATCCGGTGGACGCGGTATTCCTGGACAAGTCCGGGGGTAATGTCCGTCACCACGCGGTCGCCCATGAAGGGCAACAGGTGGACGTTGAGGGAGATCGAGAGGCTTTTGATATATTCCTTGTTGCGCTCGCCCTCGGTGATGACCTCGAACTCTTTGACGAAATGCTCCGCCGCCGTGCGGAAGGTCACGCCTTCCTTCAATTCTCCGGCGCGGTATTTTCCCATCAGGCCAAGATACCAGTCGCGCGCGACATCCTTGGCGCGCGAGAGGCTTTCCTCCTTGGTCGAAGTGCGACGCTGTTTTCCGGCAATCGAACAGGCACATTGCCAGTGCGGACTGTTGGGCCGCATGTAGAGCTGAACCTTGTTGTCCAGCAGAGAGTGCCTTGTGGTCATGGTGCCATCCGATGCCATTTTGTGCTAGCAGTGCGCTAGGTCATCTGGCGAAAAATATGGCTGAAAACCGATGTATTTGCAAGGATTTTGTGGTTTTCAAAGGTTTTTGAATTGCTTTTGAGTCCAGCGCGTCTACCAGTTCCACCACGCCCGCACACATGCTGCCCAGACGAATCCGGATCGCGCGGTTGCCCTAGCGAACCACAAGCATCAACGCAACGCCCAGAATCTACCGCCGCCTATTTCTTCAAATCGCGCGCAATCGCACTTTGTGTCGTTTTGCCATATGGCGGCTTCAGCCCCGCCAGTTTGGCGACGTCAAAGCGCGCCTGCCGGAAAATCGACTTGGCGTGGCTGAATGTCTTGAACCCGTCAAAGCCGTGATAGCTGCCCATCCCCGAAGGGCCGACGCCGCCAAAGGGTAAGTCTTCTTGCGCCACATGGAAGATGACATCATTCACGGTCACGCCGCCGCTGATCGTCCGGTCGAGCACCTTGCGTTCTTCACCCGCATCCTTGCCAAAATAATATAGACCCAGCGGGCGGTCGCGTCCGTTGACATAATCAATCGCTGCGTCGCTATTCGCAACGCGGCGGATGGGGAGCAATGGCCCGAAAATCTCGTCCTGCATCACGCTCATCTCATCGGTCGCGCCCGATATGATGTGGAGCGGCATTTTGCGGCTGTTGGCGCTCGCAAAATCCTCACCCGCCGGGTTGACGATGGTGATGTCGGCACCCTTGGCCCGAGCATCCGCCACATGCGCGCTCAACCGCGCATGGTGACGGTCGTTGACCACGGCGGTATAGTCATTGTTATCAAGGATGGTCGGATACATCGCCGATGCACTGGCGATCAAAGCCTCGACCAGCGCGCCTTCGCGTGCTTGATCGACTAGTATATAATCGGGGGCGAGGCAGATTTGCCCCGCATTCATCAGCTTGCCCATCGTCACCTTGGCTGCGACATCGTTCAAGTCCGCGCTTTGCCCGACGATGACGGGTGATTTGCCGCCAAGCTCCAGCGTCACCGGCACAAGATTATCCGCCGCCGCGCGCATGATGTGGCGGCCAACGCTGGTCGCGCCGGTAAAAATCATATGATCGAACGGCAATTGGCTAAACGCCTGACCCACGTCAGGGCCGCCAGTGACAATCGCCAATTCCTCTGGTGAAAAATATTGCGGAACCAATTCGGCGAACAGCGCGGTGACGTTCGGCGTAAACTCTGACGGTTTGGCGATGGCGCGGTTTCCGGCCGCAAAGACGCCCGCCAGCGGGGTCATCACCATGCCGATGGGAAAGTTCCACGGCGCAATGATACCGACAACGCCCTTTGGCTGATAGTCCACACGCGCGCTCGCCCCCAACAGGCCAAGCGGGAATATCGGCTTGCGCTTTTCGCCGCTCATCCAAGCGTTCAGGTGTTTTTTGGCATGTTTGAGCGCGCCAACCGACGGCAACACATCGGTCATCAGCGTCAGTTCGCGCGAACGATTGCCAAAATCCTCCGTACATGCGGCGCACCAGCGGTCGGCATGATCGACCATCATCGCGATCGCACGGTCCAGCCTATCGCGGCGCACGGCCAGAGGAACAGGCAAATGCGCTATGAAATCAGCGCGCTGCGCATCGAGCAAAGCGCGCATAGTCGGCGCATCATGCGACGGAGCGGCATCGGCCACAATCCGGCGTTCGGGGGCCACTGTTGCCATTATCTTCTCTCCTCGTTCGATTCTTATTGCGCCAGCGCAAAGCCAAACACGCTGCTGACAAGGTTGCAAGCAAAAACGCATTTGGCGGCTGCGCGGTGCTGGTCATATCAAAGCATAGCTATTCTCGTTGCGGGACGGGCCGCGCTTCGGCACTGTGTCATCATGACCATCGCTCCAGCCATTGCCGCCATCACCGACCGTATCATCACCCGCAGCCGATCCAGCCGCGTCGCCTATCTGGCGATGATTGCGGCGGCGCGCGACCATGGCACCAATCGCAGCGCATTATCGTGCGGCAACCTAGCGCATGGCTTTGCGGCGGCTGGCGATGACAAGGCGGCGTTACGCAGCGGCAGCGCGATGAACATCGGCATCGTCACCGCCTATAACGATATGCTGTCGGCGCATCAGCCCTATGCCCGCTATCCCGAAGCGATCAAGCTGTCGGCGCGAGAGATTGGCGCAACCGCACAGGTCGCGGGCGGCGTCCCCGCCATGTGCGATGGCGTAACGCAAGGGCAGGCGGGGATGGAGCTGTCGCTGTTCAGCCGCGACACTATCGCGATGGGCACCGCGATATCGCTATCCCACGCAATGTTCGAGGGCGCGTTGATGCTGGGCATTTGCGACAAGATCGTCCCTGGCATGTTGATCGGCGCGCTGCGCTTTGGCCATTTGCCGACGATATTCGTCCCCGCCGGGCCGATGCCATCGGGCATAGCCAACAAGGAAAAGGCCCGCATCAGGCAGCTTTATGCCGAAGGGAAAGTTGGCCGCGAAGAATTGCTGGAGGCCGAGGCCGCGAGCTATCATAGCGCGGGAACTTGTACATTTTATGGCACCGCGAACAGCAACCAGATGCTGATGGAGCTGATGGGGCTGCACATTCCGGGTAGCGCATTTGTGGGTCCCGGCACCAAATTGCGCGAGGCATTGACCCGCGCGGCGGTGCACCGCGTGGCCAAAATCGGTTGGAGTGGCAGCGACTATCGCCCTATCGGCCAGTGCGTCGATGAACGCGCCATCGTCAACGCCATTGTCGGGTTGCTCGCCACGGGTGGCTCGACCAACCATGCGCTGCACATCCCCGCCATCGCCCGCGCCGCCGGGATTATTGTCGATTGGGAAGATTTCGATGCGCTGTCCGCCGCCGTGCCGCTGCTGGCGCGCATCTATCCCAACGGGTCAGCCGATGTGAACCATTTCCACGCCGCTGGCGGCATGGCCTATGTGACGCGCGAATTGTTGAACGCGGGGTTGATTCACGGTGACATATTGACCGTCGGCGGGACGATGGCCGACTATGCGCGCGGTCCCGTGCTCGACGGCGATGAGCTGGTGTGGCGCGATGCGCCGGTGACCAGCGGCGACGACAGCATAGTGCGTCCCGTCGCTACGCCCTTTGCGAGCGATGGCGGCATGCGGTTGCTGACCGGCAATCTGGGCCGCTGTGTTATCAAAGTCAGCGCGGTCGGTGAGGAACGCCTGACGATAGAGGCTCCGGTGCGTATTTTTTCGGATCAGGACAGCGTGAAGGTGGCGTTCGAGGCGGGCGAGCTCGACCGCGATGGCATCATCGTCGTCCGGTTTCAGGGGCCACGCGCCAACGGCATGCCCGAACTGCACAAACTCACGCCAGCATTGGGCGTGCTGCAGGACAAAGGTTTCAAGGTCGCGCTGCTCACCGACGGGCGGATGTCGGGCGCGAGCGGCAAAGTGCCCGCCGCGATCCATCTGTCGCCCGAAGCGCTCCCTTCTGTCAGCGGAACCAGCGGGCCGATAGCCTATCTGCAAGACGGCGATGTCGTGCGCATCTGTGCGCGCGATGGCGAAGTCACCGCGTTGGTCGATGCAGACGAATGGGCGGGCCGCACCCCCGCCACTGCGCCGCCACCAGCCATCGGGGTGGGGCGCGAGCTGTTCGCGCTGATGCGCCTCCACGCCGACGAAGCCGAAAAGGGCGGCAGCGCGATGCTGGCTGCGATGGAGTCTGTTTTGCTCTAGAGTCTGTCCGCTTCAGATTGAAGCACGACAGACTCTCTTTTCCTTACTTTACCGCCTTTTCCGAGCCGTTCGATGTTTCCATCTCACTCGAAAAGGCTCTAGTGCGCTGGCGGCGGTAATGGCGGCGGCGTGGGCACGACCACGGGCTGCTCTGGCCGCAGCAACGGCGTCACTGCACCGCGATGGCAACTATAGCAGGTCACGCGCGGCTGATTAAGGCCGGGGATAGCAGCCAATGCTTCCTCATTGATCGCCGTCGTCATCCGCATCATCGCGCGCGCAATCGCTTTTTTTGGATTGGCGTCGGACGCAAAGTCGCGCTCCGCCAGCGGCACATCGTCACCGCCCACATGACAATAGCTGCACCGCACGCCAAGGCCGGTGGCAAAGACAATCATCGTTCCGCGCAGCGCCTGTGCGCCCATGTCGGCGGGCAGCACCTGCGCATTGCGCAGCGTCGCCGGCCACTGATAGGGCGGGGGCGGTGTTGGCGCGGGCGGTGTTTGGGCTATCGACGGTGCGGCAAGCCAGACCATCGCTCCGAGCAATAGCATAGGGCGGACAAAGGATGATGTGGACATAGGTGATGCTCCTTATGCCCGCAAGGCTAACGCACCTTCTCTCACTAACCAAATGAAATTGCACGCTGCATTGCAGCATAGACCGTGCAGCGGTAAGGTGCGCCATCACGAGTCCCGCGCAGCTGGAGTATCATCATGTCCGACCCAATCGTCTTTCTGTCCTATGCACGCACGCCGATGGGGGCGATGCAGGGCGCGCTGTCGGGCGCATCCGCCACCGACCTTGGCGCGGCTGCGGTGCGCGCAGCGGTCGAACGCGCGGGCGTGGACGGCGGCGACATAGAGCGCATCTATATGGGCTGTGTCTTGCCCGCCGGGCTTGGCCAAGCACCCGCACGCCAGGCCGCGATAAAGGCCGGCCTGCCAACATCCGTTCAAGCCACGACGGTCAACAAAGTGTGCGGGTCAGGGATGCAGACGATCATCATGGGGGCCGAGGCACTGGCGGCGGGCAGCGTCGATATGATCGTCGCGGGCGGGATGGAGAGCATGACCAATGCGCCCTATTTGCTCAAAAAACACCGCTCCGGCGCGCGCATCGGCCATGACACCGCCTATGACCATATGTTCCTCGACGGCCTTGAGGACGCCTATGACGCGGGCCGTGCGATGGGCACATTCGCCCAAGACAGTGCCAATGCCTATCAGCTGACCCGCGAGCAGCAGGATGATTATGCCATCGAATCTCTGCGCCGTGCGCAGGCGGCCATCAGCGATGGCGCGTTCGTCGCCGAAATCACGCCTGTGACGATTAGCGGTCGCGGCGGCGACATCATCGTCGATACCGACGAAGCGCCGGGCAAAGGCAAGCCCGACAAAATCCCGACACTGCGCCCCGCCTTTGCCAAGGACGGCACGATCACTGCCGCGACCAGCAGCTCGATCTCCGACGGTGCCGCCGCCGTGGTGCTGACCCGCGCCAGCACTGCCGCCGCCAAGGGCAAGGTGCCTGTGGCACGGCTCGTCGCGCACGCCGCCTTTGCGCAGGCACCAAAGGATTTTACCACCGCCCCCGTCGGCGCTATCCAATCCTGCCTCGCCAAAGCGGGGTGGAGCATCGACGATGTTGACCTGTTCGAAGTCAACGAAGCCTTTGCCTGCGTTGCCATGTTTGCGATGCACGACCTTGGCATTTCGCACGACAAGATCAACGTCCACGGAGGCGCGACCGCGCTGGGCCACCCGATTGGGTGCAGCGGCACGCGGATTGTCACCACGCTGATTGCCGCGTTGCAACGCCACGGAAAATCGCGCGGCATTGCGTCGCTTTGCATCGGCGGCGGAGAGGCAACGGCGGTGGCGATTGAGTTGGTTTAGCCACAGTTTTACGACAATTGCTCTATATTTCCGCCATATAGCTTGCTCTCACCTGTCGCTTGGGTTCGTAGTGTGTTCAGTTTCGCCCGTCTATTTCCTGTTCGTGCCGGAAGGAACAACGTCCGCATCATAGCCCAAGGAGATAACGCATGAAACTGCCACTCATTCTCGCCACCGCCGCTGCCGCAATGATGTTACCCAGCGTTGCAACGGCGCACACCAGCCGCGCAGAGGAGCGCCATGATGTCCGCCGCGCTGTGCGGTCTGGTAATGAAGCACGCATCCATGCCGAACGCCGCGAGCTTCGCGGTGCACGCCGTGAACTGCACGAGGACGCCCGCGCCTTTCGCCGCCATCATCGGCGGCACTGATCCTCTGTTGATTGTGCATCGGGGTCAGCCAGAGCTGACCCCTTTCCCCTACGCGCGCCCATCGCCCCAGATGCCATCGGCGGCGATCCAGCCGCTGCGGCCGCGCACGTCGAACTCGCAAAATCCGCCCCGGCATTCACCCAGCCGCCCGACCACGCCCTGTTCGGCGCGATACGACACCGCCGCATCTGAACTGGCTGTTTCATAAATAGGTTGCAGGCCGCCGGTAACGATGGCGGTGCGTTGCCCCGTCAACAGCCGCCTGTGCATCCAGCCCGTAATACCATCGGGGTCCTGCACTTGCCGCCAATCACCGCGCACCGCGATGATGCGTAGCGGCAATCCGATGCGGCGATAGGCCCACATTGCCCGCATCTCACTCGACGGGCCGCGCCGCATAATCGCCTCCGTCCGGTTGATCGAAGCCCAATAGGGTGGTCGGCGGTCCTGTGCGATGGCGGGTAGTGCGGCGCTTAGCATCACCAAGGCACTCGCAATCATTTTGGCATAGTTCGTCATGTAGGGTCAGGCCTCAGTAATAGCACGGCTGAGGCAGCAAAATGGCGAACATATCGGGCCGAAATGCACGCAGGGGATAGTGTAGCTATCTTCAAAGGCATTTGGGTTCGAGATGGAAGCCATTTTGCTGTCCCCCATTTTCTCAACAAGTGGCGGGATTTGACCGATTGCGTCCATTGCTGCGTCGGAAATCTTTGAAATATATTCATATTCCTGCATCTTCCTCCTTGCACTGAACGAAATCGCTTCAAACCTCAGTTCGCGCTATTACTGGGTCCTGACCCTAATGCTGTTAGCCACAGGCTGGCCTGCCAATCAACCCCGAATGGAGGAATGTCCTTGTTGCCCTTTCCCACTGGCAAGCCAGCGCGGGTGTTGCCCTTTCCCACTGGCAAGCCAGCGCGGATTGCCAGCATGGCAAATCTAAGCAATAGTCCATATTGCGCCCAAAGAGGGTCACGCCATTTAATCGGTCGGGAGTGCAAAGATGAACCGTTCCGTTGCTTTTCTTGCGATAATCACTGCCGCCCTGCCCGCAGCAACCCCAGCGCTTGCCGCTCCCATTGTCGCCGCCGGACCGATGATCATACCCGACAGCGGCGACACGGGGTGGTTGCTCGCCAGCCTGTGCATCGGGTTGCTGGCAGCAATCCCCGGCATTTGTTTGTTGACCATCGGCGGCCATGGCCGCGTCGCCGCACTACGCATATTGACCGCCGTCACAGCGGCGATGGCGCTCGCGACACTCCTGTTCTTTGTTGTCGGTTACACTCTGGTGTTCGATTTGGCGGGCGGCCCATGGATTGGCGCCAACAGCAATTGGATGCTGGGCGCGATGGGCACAGTGCGTGAGGGAACCACCCTGCCCGAAACCGGATTTGTGCTCTTTCAGCTCGGCTTTATATTGATTGCTGTCGCGCTGCTCGCGGCATTGCTCGCCCCGCGCGCACGGCCAGGCTGGCTGTTGGGGTTCAGCGCGCTGTGGATGATGCTGGTGCTGGTGCCGATCATGCGCTGGACATGGGGCGGCGGCTGGCTCGCGGAAATGGGCGCTATGGACAATGCGGGCGGGCTCGTCATATTTTATACTACTGCGGTATCGGCGTTCGTGGCGATGGTGTTGATCGGGCGGAAAAAAGAGGCCGAAACACCTGCGAGCGACCATGGGCTACGGCTCATTGGCGCTCTGCTCTTGCTGGCTGGGATGGCGGCAATGGCGGGCGGATCGAGCCTAGGCGCGAGCGACAATGCCGCCGTCGCCATGCTGACCATAGTCACCGCAGGAATGACAGGGGCGCTGACGTCCGCCGCGCTGAACCGCCGCCTCAATGCGAGCGCGCTCGCCACGGGCATGGTTGCGGGCGTGGTCGCCAGTGCCACCGCTGGCGACGGCATTTCCATCGGATCGGCGTGGCTGACCGGCGCGATTGCCGCGATTGTCGTGCATGTCGCGCCGCGACTAGTGCCAAAACGCTTTGCGTGGCAAGACAGCGATGGCAGCGGCGTCACCATCGCCGCAGCGGCCAAGACGGGCGGCCTGCTGTTCGCCCTTTTCCTCGCCTTCGCGCCGTTCGGCGGGTCGGGTTATGGTGAAGGGATGACGATGGGCAGCCAGTTCATCGCGCAGCTTGCCGCCATCCTCGCTATCGCGGGTTGGTCGATATTTGGCACTTTGGTCGCCGCGTTAATGGCGGGGCTGGCGCTACCCATGCGGGCTGAGGAGTAACCTTCAATCCCCGGCCAATAACCTATCCATCAGTTGCTGCACCGTCGGGGTGAAATTGTTCGAGTAGAACGGGTCCTGTTTGAAATGATAGGCACCGTGCCCAGCAAACATCAGATTATCGTCAACCCCGCCGCCGTGCGCGATGCTTTGCAGCGTTTTTTGAATGCAAAAACTGCGCGGATCGGCGAGCCGTCCGGTTGAATGATCGTCATGGTCCTTCCACGATGAGAATCCGCAATGCGACAAGCAGCCCATGCACTCGGTCTGGTCGGTGTGGATGCGTTCCCGTTCAACTGGCCCGACAAATATCAGCGTATCGTCAGGCGTTTTGAGCGCGCTGGTGTGTCCCGCATTCATCCACCCACGCGCAAGGGCCGCGCTTTCTTCGCTGACCCAATATTTCTTGCGTTCAACCTCCAGCCGGACATGGTTGGTGCCGCATGCAATCTTGCCGAACGGTATTTGCCGCTCTGACCGCGCCATCAGGCTGTAAAGAAACGGGGTCTTGACCGCCGAGGAATAAAAGCCCGTCGGCGAAAACTTATGGAGCAGGACATCGCCGGGGTTCACTTCGCGCAGCGCATCCTTCCACCCCTGCGGGATCGGGCTTTCCACCGTCAGCAAAGGCCGGGTGCCGAACTGGAACGCGATCTGCCCCAGTTCTGGGTTATCAATCCAGTCGGCCCAATCGCGTAAAAACCATACACCACCCGCCATGACGATGGGCACGGAGTCCGGAATGCCTTCTTCGCGCATCACGTCGCGGACCGCTTTGACGCGGGGATAGGGGTCTTGGGGGGCCAGAGGATCTTCGGCGTTCGACAGGCCGTTATGCCCGCCCGCCAGCCACGGGTCCTCATACACCACCGCGCCCAGCCATTCGGGCACCTTGCAATAGGCGCGCTTCCACAGCGCACGGAACGCCCGCGCCGACGAAATGATGGGCAGATAATAGACGCCATATTTCGCGGCGATCTCGCTCAGCTTATAGGGCATACCAGCGCCGCAGGTGACCCCCGTCACCAATCCGCGCGTTTGCTCTAGCACCCCGTGCAAGATGGGCTGCGACCCGCCCATTTCCCACAGGACGTTGATGTTGATGGCGCCGCGCCCCGACGCAATTTCGTGCGCGCGTTCGATCTGCGCCACCGCCCCGCGAATGCCATAATCGATCAATTCGGCATGGCGCAGCTCTCGCGTGGAGCCATGAAAAACCTGCGGAATCATATTGCCCGCGTCGTCATAGCTATCGGCGTTGACCGCGCTGATGGTGCCGATGCCGCCTGCGGCCGCCCACGCGCCGGAACTAGCATGATTCGTTGCGGCAACACCCTTGCCGCCTTCTACCAACGGCCAAACTTCCCGGCCGCCATAGACGATCGGCTTCAATCCTTTGAACACTCTTATGCTCCCGTGCGCCCCCAATTGATTGTGCTATATGCGCATCGCAGGGAAAATACCCGTGCTAATTTGCGCTTATCCGATGAGCTGCGCTACGTCGATTTTCAAAGCGCTAGCATAGAGCTTAGCATAGGTGGCGATCATCGCCGCTTCATCAAAATCAGCCTCTGCGCGCGCCCTATTGGCACGGCCGATGGCGATGCGGCCACGCGAATCGCCCGCAAGCTGGGTGATGGCTTCGGCCAGTGCCGCCGCCGATCGCGCGGTAATTATTGGCGCATTTTCATCAGCAACCATCTGGGCCACATCGCCCACGCACGGCGCAACAATCGGCAGCCCCGCCGCCATACCTTCCATCACAGCAATCGGTTGCTGTTCGGACAATGACGACAGCGCCATGATGTCGAAATGACCGACGAAGCGCGCAGGGTCGGGCAGGAATCCGGTCAGCAATACTCGGTCGGCAGCGCCATGGAGCGCCGCTTCGGCCAGTATCGCCGCGCGTTCCGGCCCCTCGCCAACAATCACCAGCCGCACATAGGGTGGGCACAGCGCAATCGCGCGGACCAGCAACGGCAAATCCTTGACGCTACGCAATCCCGCAATCGTGCCAACGACAACCTCACCCTCCCCTCGAATGAAGCCTGGGAGTGGCTGTGGCGGCTGCGCATAGCGCGCGACGTCGATTCCATTGGAGATACGCCGAACCCGCGCCGCGTTCACCCAATGGTTTCGCGCCATGTCCTCAAGCACATGGCTGGGCACCACCACCGCCTCGGCTGTCCGCAACGCCAGCCGCCGAAAAATGTTGCGCCGCCAGTCAAGCCGCTGCGCTTCATCGGCATTGAACCCGTCCTCATGGTGGATCAGCGGCGGCAGCTTCATAAATGTCGAACAGACACGGTGCGCCATCACCGCATCCATCGACCCCCAATTATAACTGAGAACCAGATCGAAGTTCTGCATATAACGCGCCAGCGCCAGATAGCGCGTGGGCGACGGCTTGCCGTGCAGCGCGGGAGCGCGGCCCTCGCTCGGAAAATCGGCCCAAACATCTTTGTCGATAGCTTTGCGTGCGCCCAATTGATCGGGCATCGCTGACAAGATGGTATGGCGCGTGCGTGGCCCGAATGCGTTCATCAACCGCACCGCGCGTGCTTCCTTGCCGCCCAGCGAAAAGGTCGAATGGCAATGAAGGATGTTCGTTGGTGTGCGCATCTTATCGCTTGCAAGACTATCGGACATATCCGCATATTGCCGCATGGAGTCATTGACGCAAGCCTTACCGCCGATATCGAGTATCGCCGATTTTATCGCTGATCCTGTGGCTGCGGCGACCTTTCCTGAACATCGCTTGCGCTGGCGGGGTGACTGCGCAGCGGCGAGTGTTGGTCTCAATGCGCTCCGTGACGTACAATGGGCAGAGCATTTCGGGCTATTCACACCCCTGCCCGGCAATCTGCCGCATCCGCTGGCGCTGCGCTATCACGGCCACCAATTCGGTCATTACAACCCCGACCTTGGCGACGGGCGCGGTTTTACCTTTGCCCAGCTGCGCAGCGATGATGGCCGTTGGCTCGACCTTGGCACAAAGGGGTCGGGGCAAACCCCCTATAGCCGTGGCGGCGACGGGCGGTTGACGTTGAAAGGCGCGGTGCGCGAATTAATGGCGAGCGAAATGCTTGAAGCGTTGGGTGTGCCAACATCACGAACATTGTCGATTATCGAGACGGGCGAAGCATTGCACCGGGGCGATGAGCCATCGCCCACCCGCAGTGCGGTGCTGGTGCGCCTGAGCCATGGCCATATACGCATCGGCAGTTTCGAGCGCCTTGCCGCGCTGGAGCGGCGGGACGAGATGGAGCGGCTGTTGCGCTACGTGCTGGCGACGCTGTTTGCCGTGTCCGATGCCGACACGATGGCCATTTCGGATGCCGCCGCGATGTTGTTGCGCCTGACCGCAGCACGATGCGCGCAGACCGTGGCGGCGCAAATGGTCGCTGGCTTTGTCCACGGCGTCCTCAACAGCGATAATATCAATGTGACGGGCGAGAGCTTCGACTATGGCCCATGGCGCTTCACCCCGACATGGGACCCAGAGTTCACCGCCGCCTATTTCGATCACGGGTCGCTCTACGCCTTTGGCCGACAAGCGCAGGCGGTGCATTGGAACGTCGGTCAACTGGCGATCAGCCTGCGGTGCCTTGCCCCTGCCGAACCGCTCGTATCCGCGCTCGAAACCTTTGGCCCAGCCTATGAAGCTGCCATCGCGAAGCAATTTTGCTGGCGGCTCGGGGTCGCCGCAGCCACCGCCGAACAAGACCGCGCGCTGGTGATGGCGGGCGAGCACACTCTGCGCGCTACGGGCATGCCTATTGACCAATTTTTCGCTGGTGGGGCTCGCAGCGCGGGTGATGGCGCGCTGGTCGATGCGCTGTCCGGCAGAGCCGCCACCCGCGCCCTATGGTGGCAAAGCACGCCGCCGCAATCGCTGTATTTCGAGGATGTCGAGGCGCTGTGGGCCGCGATTGCGGAGCGCGATGACTGGCGGCCCCTGATGGCCAAAATAGCCGCCGTCCGCGATATGGGCGCGGCGCTTGGCACCTCTCCCATTGCCTTGCCGCGATAGAAGTTTATGAGCGTTGCATGAGCGGTGAAATCATCTCGCACGAACCCGCGACGGGGGCGGAACTGTGGCGTGGCCCCATCGGTGATGTCGATGTTGAGGTCGCGGCAGCGCGCGAGGCGTGGCCAACATGGGCGGCGATGCCCATCCTCAAACGCGTCGATGCGCTCAAACGCTTTTCGGAACGGCTAAAAGCGAACCCGGAACCGCTGGCCGACCTGATCGCGCGCGAAACCGGCAAGCCTTTGTGGGAAAGCCGAACGGAGGTCGAAAGCGTCGCCAATAAAGTCGACATTTCGATGAAGGCCTATTCCGAACGCACATCACAGCGCCGCAGCGATGGCACGATGGGGGCGCGTACCGCATTGCGGCACAAACCGCACGGCGTCCTCGCTGTGCTTGGCCCTTATAATTTTCCAGCGCACTTGCCGAACGGCCATATCGTCCCCGCGCTGATGGCTGGCAACACGGTGGTATTCAAGCCGTCCGAAAAAACCCCTGCGGTTGGCGCGAAATTGGTCGAGCTGTATCACGAAGCAGGGGTGCCTGCAGGCGCGATCCGATTGCTTACCGGGGCGGTTGATGAAGGCCGCGCACTCGTCAGCCATGCCGACATCGACGGCGTGCTATTCACAGGGTCTGCGCGGACGGGCATCGCCATTAACCGCGCGCTGGCGAGCCGCCCTGACCGCATCGTTGCGCTCGAAATGGGCGGAAACAACCCCATCGTTGCATGGGATACGCGCGACATCAGCAATGCCGCGACGCTGATTGTCCAATCGGCGTTCATGTCTGCGGGACAGCGATGCTCCAATGCGCGGCGGCTCATCGTCAAACAGGACCTTGCCGATCCGTTGCTTGCCGAAATTCGCAAACTGGCCGACCGTCTGATTGTCGGCGCTCCGCATGACGAACCCGCCCCGTTCATGGGCCCCGTTATCGACAATGAAACCGCCAACGGCTTAATCGACAGCTTTCTTTACCTCATTTCCAATGGCGGGCAGGCGATCCGTTTCATGACCCGATCCGATGAGAATATGCCGTTCCTCACGCCCGGTATTGTCGATGTCACCAATGTTGCCGACCGCCCCGATGTCGAGCTGTTCGGGCCGTTGCTTCAGGTTGTGCGGGTCGATACGTTCGATCAGGCGATAGCAGAGGCCAACGCCACCGCTTATGGCCTGTCTGCCGCGCTGGTGGGTGGAACGCCGCAGCAATATGACCAATTCTGGGCCAATGTCCGCGCAGGAGTCATCAACTGGAACAAGCCGACCAACGGGGCGTCATCATCGCACCCGTTCGGCGGGGTTGGCTTGTCGGGCAATCATCGCCCCAGCGCCTATTATGCCGCCGACTATTGCGCTTACCCCGTTGCGTCGAACGAAGCCGAACAACCACGTGCGACCATCGGCATCGGTTTGGCGAATGAACACTAAGGCTGGCAAGATTCAGCCTTGCACCAACCCCAACCCCGTTCGTGCTGCGCTTGTCGAAGCACCGACCTTTCTATTTTTCCGAAGCAGTTAAGGACAGTCCTTCGATACACCGCTTCGATGAACTCAGCGGCTACTCAGGACGAACGGGTTCATTATGTGCAAAGGCACTGGGCGATAGCTCTGCTTTCACTGCCTTAAGCAGTATTGCTCTTGCCCACACGGTGCATCGGCGCATAGTGCGGCCATGCCCAACCTCGCTTCTCCCGCAACCGGAACGGTATTTCTTATCGGCGCTGGCCCAGGTGCCGCCGACCTGTTGACGCTGCGCGCGGCGCGCTTGCTAAGATGCGCGAGCGTCGTTGTCCATGACGGGCTGGTCGATGCGTCGGTGCTCGCGCTCATCAATCCAGCAGCACGGCTGATTTCGGTCGCCAAGCAGCGCAGCCGCCACAGCGTGCCGCAATCTGGAATCAACGCCCTGCTGGTAACAGAGGCGCGCGCCGGGCATGATGTCATCCGGCTGAAAGGTGGCGATCCGTTCATCTTTGGCCGTGGCGGCGAAGAGGTTGAGGCATGCCGCGCCGCTGGCGTGCCCGTTACGGTCGTCCCCGGTATTTCTGCGGCGATGGGCTGTGCTGCCGAAGCAATGCTGCCGCTCACCCACCGCGATGCGGCAAGCGCGGTCAGTTTTGTCGCTGGGCAATGCAAGGGATTGAGCGACCAAAATTGGGCTGGCCTTGCGGGCAAAGGCCGCACCCTCGTCATCTATATGGGGGTTGCCACCGCCGCCGACATCACAGAAAAATTGATTGCCGATGGCACCTCGCCCGACATGCCTGTTGCGGTGCTGGAAAATGGCACACGCGGTGGCGCGCGGGCTATCCGCACCCTGCTCACCGACCTTGGTGACATGATCGCGCGCGAGGGCGTGCAAAGTCCTGCAATCATTGTCGTCGGCGAGGTGGTGGTGCGGTCCGACGCACAAGACCGACTGTTAGCCTTTTCTAAAATGGTGGAGGTGCAGCCATGAAACTCCTAACCGGAAACGACCTCAAAAGCGGCGCTGTAACATGGTGGACGGGCAGTGGCTGGTCGATCCATGTCGCCGACGCCGCCGATGTCGGCGGTGCGGGCGAGCCCATATTACAAAGCGAAGAGGGTGCGCGCCGCGTCAACGCGCCCTATCTTATCGACGCCGTGGCCACCCCCGATGGCCCGGCTCCGTCGCATATCAAGGACCGCGTTCGCGCAGTCGGCCCGACCGTGCGCCGCGACCTGACGCTCAAACCTGCCGACACATGGGCGTTATAGAACATGTATTGTTACGACCACTATGACCAAGCCATTGTCGATGCCCGCGTCGATGAGTTCCGCGACCAAGTAAAGCGGCGTTTAGCTGGCGAACTGAGCGAGGATCAGTTCAAACCACTGCGGCTGATGAACGGCCTTTATCTGCAACTCCACGCCTATATGCTGCGTGTCGCCATTCCTTATGGCACGCTGTCGAGTGCGCAAATGCGGATGCTGGCGACGATTGCGCGTAAATATGACCGCGATTATGGCCATTTCACCACGCGCCAGAATATCCAGTATAATTGGATCAAGCTGTCCGACGCGCCCGACATTTTGGCCGATCTGGCCAGCGTAGAGATGCACGCCATCCAGACCAGCGGCAATTGTATTCGCAACATTTCGTCAGATCAGTTTGCTGGCGCAGCCGCCGATGAAGTCACCGACCCACGGCCATGGGCCGAATTGCTCCGCCAATGGTCGAGTTTTCACCCAGAGTTCAGTTACTTGCCGCGCAAGTTCAAAATTGCGGTGATAGCGAGCGAACAGGACCGCGCGGCGATGCGCCTGCACGACATCGGGATCCGCATTATCGAGCGCGACGGGACGCTTGGCGCGCAAATCTATGTCGGTGGCGGCATGGGCCGCACCCCGATGATAGCGCCGCTTATCAAGGACTTTGTCCCGCTTGATGATTTGCTGAGCTATATCGAGGCGTGCTTGCGCGTCTATAATCGCTATGGACGGCGCGACAATATCTACAAAGCGCGGATCAAAATACTCATCCACGAATTGGGTGCAGACGAATTTGCGCGCCAGGTCGAGGCAGAGTTTGCGCATGTCAAGACACTGGACCTCGACCCGCCGCGCGCCGAGTTTGAGCGGATAGCGGCACAGTTCGCCTTACCCTCGCTCGTGCCCAAAGCCCTAGCGGCCCCCAATGTAGCCAGCGATTACGCCGACCCCGCCTTCACCCAATGGCTTACCCAAAACACCCACCCGCACAAGGTGCCGGGGCACGCGATTGTCACCATCAGCCTCAAGCCGCTCGGCGGTATCCCCGGCGATGCGTCTTCATCGCAAATCGACGTGATGGCCGATTTGGCACAGCGGTATAGCTTCGACGAATTGCGCGTCACCCACACGCAGAATATCGTCCTGCCGCACGTCGCCGCATCTGACCTTCGCGCCGTCTATGACGCATTGGTCGCGGCGGGCCTTGCATCCAGCAATGTGGACCTGATCAGCGACATCATCGCCTGCCCCGGCCTCGATTATTGCAGCCTCGCCAATGCGCGTTCGATCCCCGTCGCGCAGAAAATTGCGGCGCGCTTTGCCGACACAGCGCGCCAACGCGACCTTGGCGAGCTCAAGCTCAAAATATCGGGCTGCATCAACGCCTGCGGCCACCACCATGCGGGGCACATCGGCATCCTAGGCGTCGATCGCAAGGGCACCGAAAATTACCAACTCTCGCTCGGCGGGTCGGGGGCCGAAGACGTCAGCCTCGCTAAAATCACCGGACCCGGCTTTGACGAAGACGGCATTGTCGATGCTGTGACACGCGTGACCGATCTCTACTTGGAAGTCCGCGACCCCGGCGAGCGTTTCCTGGACACCTATCGCCGCGTCGGCATGGACCCGTTCAAGGAGGTACTTTATGGATAATCAACCCACCTCGCTGGCCGATTTTATCGTATCAGACGCCAAGGCGGTTCGGTTGGAGCCGGGCGACGATGCGCGGGCGCTCTTGCCCCACCTCGCCCGCTTGGCCTTGGTCGAAATCGCCTTTCCAACGTTCCGCGATGGGCGCGGTTATTCCGCAGCACGGATATTGCGCGAGGCGGGCTATGGCGGCGGATTACGCGCAGCGGGCGACGTGCTGGTCGATCAAATCGTCTATCTGCGGCGCTGTGGGTTCGACAGCTTTGCGCCCAATGTGCCGCTGGACCCCGCCGTGATGGACGGCGCACTGGCGCGCTATCCGGCCGTCTATCAGCGCGCCGCCGATGGCGTCGATCCGGTGTGGAAGCTGCGTCATGGCTGATGCCCGCGTCCGCGACCGCATCAACGCCGCCCCGCGCTATAGCGAGGGTGATGCCATCCGCCTCAACCAGATGTTTCGTGGGCGCGACACGGCGGAGATGCTCGATGCGTTGATCCATGACGCCATGCTCGGCGACGCCGCAATCGTCTCCAGCTTTGGCGCGGAAAGCGCGGTGCTGCTCCACCTGATCGGCAGCATCCAGCCCGACGTTCCCGTCATCTTCCTCGATACGGGCAAGCATTTCCCCGAAACATTGGCTTATCGCGATGCGCTCATCGCCGCGATTGGCCTGACGGGCGTCATCAATGTGACGCCCGATCCTGTACTGTTGGCACAGCGCGATGCGACCGAACTACGCTGGTCCTACGACCCCGATGGCTGCTGCGAGATCCGCAAAGTGCAGCCTCTCACCGCAGCTCTCGCGCCCTTTGACGCGCAATATACAGGCCGTAAGGGATTCCAGTCCTCGACCCGCACTGGCCTGCCGCGCTTTGAGGTTGAGGCGGGCCGGCTCAAGGTCAACCCCCTCGCCGATTGGAACAAAGCGGCGATCGACACCTATATGACCGCACACGCCCTGCCCGTGCATCCGCTGGTAGCACAGGGATACCCCTCCATCGGTTGCGCGCCGTGCACATCGCGCGTCCAGGCGGGCGAAGACCCACGCTCTGGGCGTTGGCGCGGCTGGGAAAAAACCGAGTGCGGTCTGCATGGCGAAGTCACCCCGCTTCCCGCCAATCCCGATGGCAGCGAGGATCCGGTTTTTTAGTTCCCGTTTGCGGCCGCTCAACGCTGTGTTACAGAGGGCTCTCATCACAGGAGTCCCCCATGATCCGCCGTTTCATCGCTTTCACACTCAGCGCCGCCATATTAGTGACCGCTCCTGTTACCAGCGCCAGTGCCACATTGGCATCGGGGGCACGTGCGCCGATGTTCATACTGCCCGCCGCCCAAGGGGGCCGCCGCTTGACCATCAATCTCCAGCGCCTGCTGCGCGATGGCCCTGTCGTGATCTATTTCTTTCCGGCGGCATTTACCGATGGCTGCACGATTGAAACCCACGCCTTTGCAGAGGCAATGCCGCTGTTCCGCCGCGCCCGCACCACGGTCATCGGTATCTCGGGTGATGACATCGAAACACTTGGCCGCTTTTCAACCGAAGCCTGCCGCGCGACATTCCCGATGGTGTCAGCGGATAGTGTTTTGATGGCGCAATATGAGGTCGCGCTGCGCCCCGGCATTGCCACGCGCACCAGCTATATCATCAATATGAATGGCACGGTCGCACAGGTCCATAACGACAGCAACCCCAACGATCATGTCCGCGTGATGTTGGCGGCTGCGCGCGCACTCGATGACGCGCGGCGGGATTAACCCGCGCGTTTAATCAGCGCACTGCGTTCGCATTGGCACACCACTTCACCGCGTTGGTTGATCGCACGGTGCAGAAATGTGACGATGCCAGCGTCGGGCCGCGATTTGCTCTCCCGCAGCCCAATCACTTCGCTGGTCGCGTGGAGCGTGTCGCCGATGAATACGGGTTTCGGCATGACCAGCTTGTCATAGCCGAGGTTCGCAATGAGCGTGCCGAGCGTGGTGTCGCCCACCGACAGCCCGACCATCAGGCTGAAGGTGAAAGTGCCGTTGACGAGGATTTGGCCGAACTCACTCGCCTTGGCCGCCTCCACATCGAGGTGCAGTGGCTGCGGGTTATGAGTCATCACCGTGAACAGCAGATTGTCCGTCTCCGTCACCGTGCGGCGAATTTCGTGGGTCATCGTATCACCGATGGTCCATTGGTCGAACGTTTTTCCTGCCATTTTCCCTCCAATCCCCTCTCCCCTTGCGGGAGAGGGATGCGCAGACTTGGTGATGTGTCACCTAGTCGCAGCTGGGTGAGGGGTCATCCCCTTTCGCAACCGCAATACCCCTCATCCAACTCCGCCTAATCGCTAAAGCGATAAGGCTTCCTATCCTTCTCCCGCAAGGGGAGAAGGTTCATGCTTCGCCCGCCGCCTCAATCCGTACCAACAGCGTATCGACCTGCACCTGCGCGCCGACCGTTGCGTTCAGCTCTGCCACTACCCCGTCGAACGGCGCGGTCAGGCTGTGCTCCATCTTCATCGCTTCGAGCGTTAGGAGTTTCTGGCCCTTGGTCACCGTATCACCCGCCGCAACCTCGACCGCGATGATCCGGCCCGGCATGGGGGAGAGGATATCGCCGTCATGGGCGTGCCCTACTCCGCTTCCCCTTGGCTCATACAATGCGACTTGATGCGTGTGTCCGTCTTGATTCACCCAAACGGTATCGCCATCGAAATAGGTGAACAGTTTGGCCGTTCTGTCGTTGCCAAAGGTGGAGTTGTAATGTCCTTCATTCCGCTCGCCATCAACCGATAAGCTGATTGTGGCGCGAGTTGGGGCATTAGCTCGAAAGCCCCGCAACTTGTGCAAGACATTGCCGCGTTCGAATTCGTGATCAAATTCAAAGCGCAATCCGACAAAATAATCGGCAGCATAGTCGATGCCATCAATACCTAAGGTTTCCGAATGGGTTAGTTGTTCAAGATGACGGTCGATGAAACCCGTATCTATCGTGCCTGCACAAAACTCCGGGTGCCGCAGCGCGCGGAGCAAAAATTGCGCGTTGGTGACAATCGGCCCGATAACGCTTCGTTCAAGTGCGCTCGCCAGATAGCCGGTAGCCCGCTCTCGTGACCGCCCGCTCGCAATCAGTTTGGCGACCATAGGGTCATAGAATGGCGGGATTTCTTGCCAATCATAACCTGAGTCAACTCGGATAGCGTCGTCATCCGGGAGATAGTGTAGGGAGCCGGAGGTTGGCAAAAACCCCTTCGCCGGATCCTCCGCATACAACCGCGCTTCCATCGCCCAGCCGTTGATCGACAGCTCGTCCTGCCGCTTGGGCAACGCCTCCCCACTCGCCACGCGCAATTGCCATTCGACCAGATCGACCCCGGTGATCTCCTCGGTCACCGGATGCTCGACCT
>JBBTFY010000126.1:0-8133 GCA_038041635.1 Pseudomonadota bacterium | reverse complement strand
AGCCGGATTCGTGAAACAGCGCAATATTATCATGGCAATATGCTTGTAGGAAAGCGATATGATGACGGTTCTCAGTGAAGTATCAAAGTCAAATCGGAATGGTTCAATGCTGTCGGCGTGCTCTTTGTTCGCGGAGAGCAAGACGAGCGGCCTCAATGTTGGCTTGTCTGATGCCAACGCTATCGAGAACATCCGCAACACGGATCAGTCGAACACGGTGCACTTCCCATTCTGGAGGGATCGAATTGCTGTCGAGCAATACGGCAAGCACTGACCCTTCGGATCCACTGTTTTCGTCATGAGATGACCTGAGACCTGGGTAATATGACACTGTCACGTGTGATGTGCGTTCGATCACGCGGCGCGCCAGTAAAATGAAGCTGTCTTTCCCTTCGTCCTGTGCATATCGAGCGACCGCGAGTATTACTAACTCATCAGCTGTTGCAAGTGAGCCAGAAAGAGTTCCAAAACGGATAGTCTGCATGCCTCCATCTTCGGGACGTAAAGCGTCCACAGTATAACCCCTATCGCCGTTGAAAACACCAGCTAACAAGATGCTTCGGTGCCCTCTCCCGAAATTGGGATAATTGTCGATAGTTTCCGGTTCGGGAATACCCTGAATCAACTCTGCCTCAGAGGTGCGGCTGAGTGTTTGAATGAGCTCGTTGCGCCCGCGAGCGGCAAGGGTTTCAAAATCTCTTTTAGTTTCAGGGTAAAGATCGGCAATCAAGCGGAGGATATCCGGTCCAATATCTAGGTCGCTGACAAGGCGGCCCTGCTCCTGATTCGGATTTAGACCGATTTCTCTACTTTTGATTGCTCGGCGTAATTCAATTCCCCGACGCCAGAGTGCTTCGCGTGGTCTGAGGGCATTACCAACTAGTCGACGCGCCTCCCAATCGCCTAGCTCGCGGCGCGACACGCGTCGACCGGGTCGGGGATGCGGCTCCGGGCCGACAAAATTGTCAATCCGTTCACGTGCACGTGCAAAGCGGCGCTCGGCTGCTGGTTGGTCATCCAGAGCGGCGCTGATATAGGCAGAGAGAAAAATGAAATTGACCTCGAGGCGCAAATCCTCTTGAGGTTTGTCACCGCCAGCAGGGGTCCATCCATCCAACATGCGTGGTTCTTGAAAAACCGCGAGATCAGCAATCGCATTTGCGCGTTCCAGATTTCCTTCCATGAAATCTAGGTAAAAAAGCCCTTTAATCGCCGAAGGATCAAGCGATGAGCGTTGTTCGAGGCGCGATCGATACCATGCAAGGTCTCTTGTTATGGATAGTTGGGTCAGGTCCAATGTGTGGATGATTGAACGGCTGTATGGGCGAACCGCGCGCGCTTGTTCGAGTAACGATAGGGCCTCGTCCTGCCTGTTGGTACGCGCAAATACTCTGGCTCGGATCGTGTCGTTGCCTATGCCAAAGCTTCCCTCATGTATGACGGCGTTTTGATCTTCGGCTAACATATCGGCTTGATCCAAAGTCAATAGCGCCTGCTGATATTGCCCAAGGCCATATTCTAATAGTGCTTTACGTTGCAGTATCTGGGATCGATTGTCTGCACCATCTAGGAGCTCGAGTGAGTCACCAGCCGATCTTTCGCAAGCGGTGAGACGTTGCTCTACAGGATGTTGGGAAGCTAATGATAAGCACAGGCCGCTATCATTACGAGCATCTCTGCGGGTGCGTTGCGACGCAGCGTCTTGGGCAGATATAGATGTAGTTACAAATAGTATTGTAACAGCCAGCACAGACAAATAACGCATCGGCAATCCCCCATTCTCAGGGGAGTATACCAATCGAGTTATGCGTCAATCAGGAATTCTAGCTCAACCGCGATTTGAAATCATCATAACCAAAGCTGCGGATACAGCGCAATGCATCGCTTTCGCCGTCCCACAGCCAGATGGAGGGCAGGGGAACGCCGTTGAATGTGTTGGTTTTGACCATCGAATAATGCGCTTGATCGAGGAAGGCGAAGCGCGTGCCGGGCTGCGCAAGCTGAGGAAAGCCGAAATCGCCAATAATATCTCCCGCAAGGCAGGATGGGCCACCCAAGCGAATGAAATAGCCGTCGCCATCGGGCAATTCTCCGAGCATGGCCGGGCGATACGGCGCCTCAATCACGTCAGGCATATGGCAGGTAGCGCTGATGTCGGTGATGCCGATAAGCACATCGTTGCGGAAAACATCAAGGATCTCGCCAACAAGGATGCCAGCGTCGAGCGCGACCGCCTCGCCGGGTTCGAGGTAAACGTCGAGTCCGGTTTCGGCGCGTATGTCGCGGATGAAGTCGACCAGTTCGTCGCGTTGGTAATCGGCGCGGGTGATATGGTGGCCGCCGCCAAAGTTGAGCCATTCGAGCTGGTCAAAATAGGGCGCGAGCGCGGGGGCGACCGCATTCCATGTGCGCGCCAGTGGCGGAAAATCCTGCTCGCACAGCGTGTGCATATGGATGCCATCGACCCCGGCCATATGCTCCGGTTTTAGCTGGCTGATAGGAAAGCCAAGGCGGCTGTGCTTTGCGGCGGGGTCATATTTCGCCACATCGCCCTCGCTATGTTGGGGGTTGATCCGCAGACCAATGTCAAAGGTCACGCCCTTGGCGCGTTGTTCGTCGAGGATCGGTTTGAACCGTGCGATTTGCCCCGGCGAATTGAAAATAAGATGATCGGACAGTGCGCAAATCTCGGGCAAATCCTCGGCGCGATAGGCCGCGCAATAGGTGGCGACTTCGCCCTTGCCATCAGGGCCGCTATATTCCTCGCGCCCCAGCCGCGCTTCATAGAGGCCCGACGTGCACACGCCATCGAGATGCTCCGCCACCAGCGGACCCAGCGACCACATCGAAAAGGCTTTGAGCGCGGCGAGCACCTTTGCCCCCGACCGTTCGCCAATGTCACTGAGGATGGCGAGGTTGGCGCGCACTTTCGCTGCATCGACCACAAAGGCAGGCGAAGGGACGCGGCTTAGGTCAAAACGGGCAAAGGCCCCGGGGTCGCCAGCGCGGGTTTCCATTAAAACGCCAACGGTCCGTCGAGTTGCTTCCACTGCCACGGCAAGCCATGATCCATCAGCATTTGCATGAACGGGTCTGGGTCCATTTGTTCGATGTTGAACACGCCTGCACCAGCCCATGCGCCCGTCACCATCATCGCCGCGCCGATCATCGCGGGGACGCCGGTGGTGTAACTGACCGCCTGATTGCCGGTTTCGGCATAGGCGTCCTCATGATCGCAGATGTTATAGAGATACAGCGTCTTTTCGCGGCCATCATGCCCCACGCCCGACGCTATGACGCCGATATTGGTCTTGCCCTTGGTGGTTTCGCCCAAGGACGAGGGTTCGGGCAGCACGGCTTTGAGGAATTGCAGCGGGATAATCTCTCGCCCCTCATAGATCACCGGGTCGATCCGCGTCATCCCGACATTCTGTAGGACGGTTAAGTGCGTGATATAGGCATCGCCAAAGGTCATCCAGAAACGGATGCGATTGATTTCCGGCAAATGCGTAGCGAGGCTCTCCAGTTCCTCATGATACATCAGATACATGTTTTTGGTGCCGACTGCTTCGAAATCGAACGCGACTTTGGTCGAGAGCGCGGGCGTCTCAATCCACTCGCCATTTTCATAGTGGCGCGCGGGCGCGGTGACTTCGCGGATGTTAATCTCGGGGTTGAAATTGGTGGCGAAATGCTGGCCATGGTCGCCGCCATTACAATCGAGGATGTCGAGCGTGTCTATCCGAGTAAAATGGTGTTTTTTCAACCACATGGTGAACACACTTGTGACACCGGGGTCAAAGCCTGAACCCAGCAGCGCCATCAACCCGGCGGCTTTGAAGCGGTCGTGATAGGCCCATTGCCAGTGATATTCGAACTTGGCGACATCCTTTGGTTCGTAATTGGCGGTGTCGAGATAATGCGCGCCCGTGGCGAGGCACGCGTCCATGATTGTCAGATCCTGGTAAGGCAGCGCAAGGTTGACGACTAAGGATGCGCCAATTTCGCGGATCAGCGCGGCGGTCGCCGTGACATCATCGGCATCGACCTGTGCTGTGGTGATGGTGACGCCGGTGCGCGCCAAAACCGATGCGGCAATCGCATCGCATTTGAACTGGCGGCGGCTGGCAAGCGTGATGTGCGGGAAAATGTCGACGTTCATCTTGTGCAATTGAGCCATTTTGTGGACCGCAACCGAACCAACGCCACCCGCACCAATCACCAAAACCTTGCTCACTTAAGATTCTCCTTTGCCACGCGCTTGCGCATCCATGGCGGCCGCATATAGGACAGGATTATGACAGAATATAGCCCCGACCTACTTGATCCGATGCGCGCACCGTCCCGTGCGGGCGTGCTGCGTGCTGCCGCCAAAATCTCGGAAATACTCGCGCCGACACCGCTTTTGCCGCTGGAGGTCGATGGCCGCACGATCTGGTGCAAGGCAGAATGCTTGCAACCCATAGGTGCTTTTAAGATACGCGGCGGCTGGCACCGATTGACCGATTTAACTGACCAGCAACGCGCGCTGGGTGTCGTCGGAGTGTCGAGCGGCAATCATGCGCAAGGCGTCGCTTGGGCCGCCAAGCGGCTGGGCGTGTCCGCCATCATCGTCATGCCAAGCGATGCACCGAAGGCAAAGCTGGAGGCGACGCGTGCGCTGGGTACCAAAACCATCCTCTATGACCGGATGACCGAATCGCGTGACGCCATCGCCGCCGCTATCACAGCCGAAACAGGGCGCACGCTGGTCCATGCCTTTGGCGACCCGTGGGTGATCGAAGGGCAGGGCAGTGCGGGCATAGAGGCTGATGCGCAGATGCGCCGGGCGGCGGGGCATGGGATCGACCGCATCATCGCCTGTTGTGGCGGCGGCGGGCTGTCGGCTGGACTGGCGCTGGCCTGCCCAGATGCGGCGGTGACATTGGTGGAGCCTGAAGGGTGGGATGATGTCACCCGCAGCCTAGCCAAGGGGAGCATTTGCGCCGTTGAAAACCCGCCACCAACCGCGTGCGATGCCCTGCAGACGCTTAGCACCTATCCGATCAACTTTGCGGTGCTTCAGGCGCGCGGCGTCACCGGTGTGGCGGTCAGTGAGGCAGAGTTGCGCCATGCGCAACGCCTGGCCTTTGCGCGGCTCAGGCTAGTGGTTGAACCCGGCGGCGCGGTGGCGCTGGCGGCGGCGCTGGCGGGCAAAGTTGCTTTGACAGACGCGACGATGATCACGCTGTCGGGTGGTAATGTTGATGCTGTGGCCTATGCGCGCGTGATTGCGGGCGAGGACTGAACTCAGGCGGCCTTGCGAAGCTCCAGCTCCAACCGGCCCCATATTTCGCATAAAGCCTCAGTCAGCTCGCGCATCATCGCTTCGCTATGGGCAGGGCCTGGCGTAAAGCGCAACCGTTCGGACCCGCGCGGCACGGTAGGATAATTGATAGGCTGCACATAGACGCCATATTCGGCGAGCAAAACATCGCTGATTTTCTTGGCGCGTATCGGGTCGCCGACCATCAACGGAACGATATGCGTCGATGACTCCATGACGGGCAAGCCAGCATCGCGGAATAGTGATTTGAGCATTGCCGCTGCCGCCTGTTGTCCCTCACGCTCGACATTCGACTGTTTGAGGTGGCGCACGCTGGCCAGCGCGCCCGCAACCAGCACGGGTGACAGGCTGGTGGTAAAGATGAACCCCGGGGCATAGCTGCGGATAACGTCGATAATCACCTGATCAGCGGAGATATAGCCGCCCATGACGCCGATCGCCTTGGCGAGTGTGCCTTCGATAATCGTGACGCGATCAGCAATGCCTTCGCGGTCGGTAATGCCGCCGCCTTGCGGGCCATACATGCCAACCGCATGGACTTCGTCGCAATAGGTTAACGCCGAAAACGCGTCGGCCAGATCGCAAATGTCCGCGATGGGTGCAACATCGCCCTCCATCGAATAGACGCTTTCAAACGCGATCAATTTGGGTGCATCGGGGTCGGCGGCTTCGAGTAATTCGCGCAGGTGCGCAAGGTCGTTGTGGCGAAACACTTGCTTTTCACAGCCAGAATTACGGATGCCCGCGATCATCGAAGCGTGGTTCAACTCATCCGAGAAAATGATGCAGCCAGGCAATACTTTGCCCAATGTGGTCAGCGTCGCGTCGTTCGAGACATAGCCTGATGTGAACAGCAACGCGCCCTCTTTGCCGTGCAGACTGGCCAGTTCCGTCTCAAGCTCAATGTGATAATGCGTGTTGCCGCCGATGTTGCGGGTGCCGCCCGACCCTGCGCCGACATTGTGCAATGCCTCTTCCATCGCGGCCAGAACATCGGGGTGCTGGCCCATCGCCAGATAATCGTTTGAACACCAAACGGTAATTGGCTTGGGGCCATTATGTCCCGCAAAACAGCGCGCATTGGGGAAAGCGCCCTTGTTGCGCAAAATGTCGATAAACACCCGGTAGCGTCCCTCGGCATGTAGCCGTTCGATCGCTTTGGTGAACACGCGATTATAATCCATGCGTCATCCTATTTGCGCTGCCCCAGCTTTGCATACTGGGCTTTAGCTTTTGATAGTTACGATTTCCAGCAAGAAATATTCCCAATTGCCCATAAACTCTTTGCTAAAGATCAATGATTGCTGAAAACCCGTATTCGGCAAAATGGGGCCATGCGGCCTTCAAAGCATCCTTGCCGCCATTGGCGATGACGATGCGTTCTGGCGCTGTGGCTGGCCAATCCTGCCCCCGCGTCAGGTGGGTGATACGCCGGGCAATGCCCGCGCCGCCATCAACCAACGTCACATCAGGTCCTACTTCGGCTTGCAGTTCATCGGTTAAAAGCGGGAAATGGGTGCATGCAAGGACTATGGCATCAAGGCGCTCACCGCCTGGCTGGCGGCGCAAGCCGTCTATCGCGCCCGCGATGATCGACGGGTTGACGGGCTCGCCGCGCAATTTCGCTTCGGCTGCCGCGACAAGGATTGGTGCGCCGTGCCGAAGGACTGTGCAATCGCTGGCATGGTCGGCGACCAGCCTATCGACATAGGGTTGGCGGATGGTAGCGGCGGTACCTAGCACGCCGATGACACGGGTCTTGCTGATTTCGGCTGCGGGTTTGATGGCGGGGACCGTGCCGACAAAGGGCGTGTCGAGCGCACTGCGAACATGGTTTAGCGCTATCGTCGATGCCGTATTACAGGCAATGACCGCAAGGCGCGGGCGGACCCGCTCCACCAGTCGGCCGAGCAGCGCTGATACGCGGGTGCCGACCTCTGCTTCGTTTTTTTCGCCATAAGGCATACCGCGATAGTCGGTGGCATAGACAATCGGGGCATTGGGAAGAAGCGCCAGCGTCGGGCGAAGCACCGACAGACCGCCTACCCCGGTGTCGAAAAATAAAATGGGTGCATTGGAGACGGGGCGATGTTTCACGCGCGCTTCCTAGCCATGCAATGCCCTAGACGCAATCATGCTTGCCGCTTTAGTGCGGACGTGGCTAGATGTGCGAAACAGCAGGAGGGGACGATGCAAATCTTGTGGCAAATGCCGGCGATGATGTTGGGACTAGGCTATGTGCTGGGATCTATCCCATTCGGTCTGTTGCTGACGCGCTTTGCGGGAGCGGGCGATTTGCGCACCATTGGCTCGGGCAATATCGGCGCGACCAACGTGCTGCGGACCGGGCGCAAGGGGCTGGCCGTCGCGACCTTGCTGCTTGACCTTGCCAAGGGTGCCACTGCGGTGTGCATAGCGCGCTGGGTATCGCCCGATGATATGGTGATTGCGGGGGCCGCAGCGGTGATGGGGCATCTTTACCCCATCTGGCTGCGGTTCAGAGGCGGCAAGGGTGTGGCGACGCTGATGGGGGTCGCGCTTGCGCTCGATTGGCGGATCGGCGCGATATATGCGGCCGTGTGGATCACTGTGCTGGCACTGGCGCGGATCAGCTCGCTTGGCGGGATGTTGGCGGCGCTGTCGGTGCCCATCGTGGCTGCATTGCTGGGTCGGAGCGATCTGGTGCCAATCGGCGCAGCGCTGGCGCTGCTCGTGCTGTGGCGGCACCGTGATAATATCGCCCGGTTGCTGAAAGGGACCGAGCCGAGGATCGGCGGCAAATCCGATGCGCCGACCGACGCGGAATG
>JBBTFY010000125.1:0-7892 GCA_038041635.1 Pseudomonadota bacterium | reverse complement strand
CATAAGCGGTCACGATTATCCCCGCCTCCGCCGCCAGATGCAAATACCACAGCTGATGACAGGCGGAAATCGACGCGACCAGTAATTCTTCGGGGTTCCACGCGCCTGCGTCGCCGCGAAACGCAGGGTCGGACGATCCCGATATGTCGGGCTTGCCCCGCGCGGATAGCCTATGCTCGCGGCCATAGGCGCGATAATCAGCAGTCCCTTGTCCGTGATTGCCGGTCCAGTCGAGGTGAAGCCTGTAATGATGCTCACGCATGGGTGTATTTAACTCCCCGTCGTCCCCGGCCGCTCGCCGATCAAATACCCGACCAGCCCCTGCATCCGCTTGTCATACCGCGCCAATATCTCGCCATCACAGGCGCGGTCAAAATGACTGACCAGCTGAGCACCGTTCCAATGGTGCAACGCATAAGCGGGATCCTCGGCGACAATCATTGCGCGATCATCGGGATGGTCAGCGTCAATAGCACGCAGATCAAGCGCGACTTGGGGCGCGGTCGATGAACAGACCGTAGCGGTCAAGCCGTTCCACTGCACGCTAAGCGAGCGGTGCAAATGCCCGCAAATCAGACCCCGCAGCTGCGGCGCATCGGCAATGGCGTCGCCAAAACGCTGTACCCATGGCTCGGTGGGGTCGGTTGTCATCCAGTCCAGCCCCGAATCAAATGGCGGATGATGCATGACGATATAGGTCGGAATATGCCGCTGTTCGGCCAGTCGCGCTTTGAGCCAACTAGCGCGCACTTCACAAAATGCGCCGCCGTGCCGTCCTTCCTCGAGCGTGTCGATGACGATCAACCGGAAATCGGCGAACAGGCGGTCATATTGAATGAAACCGCTGCGATCCGCAAAGCCCGGAAACACCTGGGCAAAGGCTTCGCGCACATCATGATTGCCCATGCACGGCAACACCGGCCATGGATAGGCCGCAAAAACGTCGCGCAGCCGGGCATAGCTTTGCTCGTCGCCCTGATCGGTCAAATCACCCGTCGCCAGCATCAGGTCGGGCGCATTCGGCCCCGTCGCCAACCGATCCATCACCATATCGAGCCGTTGCTGATTATATTCATCGGGATTCCCAGAATCAAAGCCGATGTGAATATCGGTGATCTGGGCGATCAGCATATGATTATGACCCTACGCAATTGGCAATTATTCGCCATAGAGCCGCACAGTGGCCGAGTCTGTGACCGATGTCACTCCCTACGTGCTCGGCCCTCTTGCCGTCGCCCATTAGACCGACGCGCGGGCTGCCACGGCGCATTGGCCCGCGCGCCCGCATGATATTCGTGGCACGACGCGCACGGGCTTTCGACGTCCGCGCCCGAGTTTTCGCCGCCGTGGCAGTCGCGGCACACCTTGATTTCGGGGATCAGCAACTGGTTGGCCGATGATGAACGCGCAGCCGCGTGGCAGGTGCTGCACTCTTCCTCGTCATGCGGGCGGTGGTCAAACCAACCATGCTCCAAATAACGCATCGGCTGATTGACCGGCAACACGCGCCAATTGCTGTTCCCCGCCGCAGGAGCGAAAATGGTGTGGCAATCGTAACAGGCCCCGCCGCGCGAGAAAACAGCGCGCACCGCATCATCGGCGCGGGTGGGGCGCGCCGCCGTTTCGCGGAAATAGATGTTGTAAATCTGCCCTTGCGCAAACTCGCCCGGCCGACGCCGTGCCATCCCGCCAAGGGAAATCGGGCGCGTCGGCGGGGTTGAACGATAATAAGCATAAAGATCGGCCACCACTTGGCCCGGCTCGCCGTGCCGCAACGTTCGCGTCACGCCGCCAACGCTTTCAAACGACAAACTATGGCAGGACTGGCAATCGCGCTCCATATCAACGGGTTCGAACCGCACCCCATCCGCCGTCGGCTTATGACAATTGGCACAGTCCAGCCCGCTCGTGCGGCCGTTCGTCATCCGTAAGCTGCGCGCCATTCGCGCAACCCCGCCCGCTTGCTGCAAATGCATATTATGCGGGAACTTGAGCCCGCCTACGTCGCTGGTCTGGGCGTTCAGTGTCACCCGTGCAAAGCGCGGCGTCGCGCCCGGCGTTACCTGTACGCGCGGGCGAAATTGCGGGTGCGATGTGCCAAAATCGCCGGCATCGCCGATCCGCGTGTCGGTCAAACGGCTCGACATGTCTTGATGGCAATCGGTGCAAAATTGTTGCGCGGTGGCGGGCATCGGCCCCGCCCCTTCATGTTCATTGTGGCAATCAACGCAGCGGCCCTGATCGCGGTTAAATGCCGCACCAATGCGGATGAGCGCCGCACGAAACATCCCCGGCTCGCCCCGCGCCGCCAATTGGCGGTCCATAGGCGCATGGTCGTGCGCATCATCATGACAGCTTTTGCACGCCGTATCGGTGACGGCGACAAAGGCGTCGGTATGGCAAGACTGGCAATCGCGCGACAGCGACGCGTGCGCACTGCTGAGCGGCCCCGACGACCAGCTCATATCGGCATGGAAGGACGCCGGGCGCTCCTCGACCCCGCGCCAGCTCATATAGGCCCATATCGGCGCGATCAGGAACGCCGCCAGCAGCAGCAGGCTGAATGCCCATGCCGACAGCCGCCGTCCGGGAAGCAAGCCGCGCAGCGAAAACGCCTGCGCCTCGTCGCGATCGAGCGCGCTGTGGCTCAGCTCATCGGTGCGTGCAATGGTCAGCAATATGCGTGGGTTAGGTGCCTCGCTATCAACCCCCACAGTGATGCGGTGCCCGCCAAAGCGCAGCTCTGCGCCATCGCCTGCATCAATCGTTGCCGATGTGACGGTGCGGCCGTCCCACTCGAACCCCAGCCCCGATGTTGTCTGAACCTCGATATGGCGGCCATCATTGGTGGTGATCGTCGCATGGCTAGGGTTGACCGCAAGGTCGGCGAGATGAACGTCACACGCCGCATCGCGCCCTATGCTGATTTGGTTTTTATCGCACGCGCTGCTGCGAATAATCTCGCGCCCATCGGCGGTGATCGAAACACGGCGGAGGAGGAAGCTCATGATTCTGTCTCCCCCATCACCAGTAAAAAAACACGCTGACGATGTGCGCGGTCAGCGCGGCAATCAGTGCAAAGGTCATCGGGACGTGGATATAGAGCCACACCTCCAGCAACGCCTTGAGCTTGAGGTGCCGCCTTAATCGCCCCAGCGCCGCGAGCTTGCGGGTCAACAGCACGTCGATTTTCTCCATCGGGTCATGGCCACTATCGTGACGTGGCCCGGTATGGATGCGCACAGCGCCGAGCGCGCTGGCCGTGGCACAATCTTTGTATCGCCCCGACAGCCGCGACCATGTTGACCCGGCGAAGGGATCTTGATCGAGCGAACCGCGCACGATCGCGGCATCGTCTGCGTTCAACGGTTGCGCCGCTTCGTGCAATTGGCGGTCAATCCCGCGTATATCGTCGAGCATCTGCGCCTGTGTCCGCTCATCGCGGTTGTTCGACAGCGCAGACGGCAGCATGCTGTAAACCGTGATGCCCCAGATGCCCGATACGATGACCAGCATCATCAGGCTCCAGCTGAGCGTGTGGACGTTCCAGCCAAGTTGGAACCCGCTATGCAGCGTGCCGATGACGGCCAGCGACAGGCCCAGATAGACATGCGCCGACGTCCACGCCTTGAGCGACCATGCGCCGCGTGTCATCGCCCGCTTGCGGATACCCAGCAGCGCCAGCCACACGATGAGCAGCGCGCCGATGGTGCCCAGCGTATAGCCATACCAGCTGCCGCCATTGTGGCGCGGGGCAACATCGACCAAAAAATAACTGACAAGCGATGTCAGGGATACCAAAATCGCGACCTTGAGCCACGCGAAGCTTGCATGGGCCAGAAACCCCGTATGCAGGCTGGAACGCTGGCGTTCACCCTGTGCGGCGCGGCGTTTGGGGCGACTAGCCATCAGTCATCATCCTGCGTCAGCCGCGCAACCGACAGAAATGCCTCTGGTGACACGCGGATTGCTGCACCCGTCGGGCACGCCCGCACGCACGCTGGGCCGCCCGAAATGCCGGAACACATGTCGCATTTTATCGCCTTTTTCGGCACTTCAATGCCCTCGGGCGTATTGGCCTTTATCCATTTCTTGGTCGGTTCGCCGGGCCCAGGGCCAGCCCCGAGGAACAGCCACGACAATAGGCTGGGTTTCTTGGGTGGCGCCGCATCCATACGGATGACACCATAGGGGCAATAGCGCTGGCAATTACCACAGCCAATACAGGTGTCGTCGATAAACACTTCGCCATCGGGGCCACGGTGGATAGCATTGGGCGGGCAATCGGACATGCAATGCGGATGTTCGCAGTGGCGGCAGCTGGTGGGCACGTGGATATGCGCGAATGTTGCGCCCGCCTCTCTGTCGAGCCGCGACAGCCCCTCATGGCTGTCAGCGCAGGCTTTCTCGCAATTATCGCAAGCCACGCACAGGGTTTCGTCGATGAGGAGCACATCGGTCGCTTCGCCAATCCCCTTGTCCACAAGGAACTTGGCGGTTTCCGAATAGAGTTCGACCGCACTGGAAAAGCTCTCCTTGCGTCCTTCGATGAAGCTGTTGAGGTCTTGGCGCGCTGCCATGTCGCCGCGCATACGCGTCGCGAGGTCTGGTTTGGTCGCGAGTATTTTCCTGAATGCAGCGCCAGACACCTTGACCACTTCGGATTTGACCGCCGCCTTAACCGTCGCTGTCCGCGCGCCGCCCGCGATAACCGCCATTTCCCCGACATAGGAACCGGCGGGTAAGTAGCTCAAAAATACAGATTTGCCGCCAATCTGCTTCTCGACAACCATTGACCCTTGCCGCACGACAAAGATATCGTCGCCGTCATCGCCCTCGGTGATGACATGCTGTCCAGCGGGGATGGGGACGATTTCGGCACTGTCGAGCGCCTCGGTCAGATCCTCAGCCTTCAGGCCGGAGCCGAACATCTGGAGCAATTGCCGCTCCAGCGAAATGCGGGTGATGGCGCGCTTGGCCCCCGGCACCGACGCCATCAGTTTTAGCGCCGCCGCCCGCGACATTTCAACGAGGATGGCATCGCTGCCCGCGCGGATGGTCGCGCCGCGTCGTCGCCCAGAAATCAGGCCCACTTCGCCAAAAATTGTTCCCGTCTCGATAGCTATAGTGCGGGTTGAATCATTGGCATCCACCTCCACCACCACATGGCCATCGGCAATGGCGAACAGCGACGATCCCGTATCATTACGTTCGAACACGACACCGCCGCCGCGATAGGATCGCACGTCCGAATCGAGCATGAACTCGCGCAATTGCAGCGGCGACACATCTTCGAAAATGCTGACACGGCTACCGATGAAATCGAGCCAGTGATCAACGCTGTGGTTACCAGGTAAGTCGGCAAAGCGCGCGGAGAGCAATTTCTCGTCCACCGGCTTGAGGTCGGTATTGCCCGCGATAAACTCGACGACGTCATAGCCCTGGTTCATGCAATGCTTGATGAGCGGATAGCCCGCCAACGCGCCGATAACAAAGATACCCTGCGCGGTCGTTTCAAACGTCGGCGATAATTTCGGGAAAGCCTCGCGGTCCGGCCCGGTAAACTCTACGCCGCAGCTTTCAACGAACCCTCGCGGTGGTGCAGAGCCGAGGCGGGCGATGATGCGGTCACAGCGTATCCGTTCCTCGCCATCGCGAGTTTGCAGCGTTATCCAACCCTGTTCAACCGCAGACGGTGATGTTTCGGTCTTGGGCGTAATGCGCCCCTGCCCAGCCAGCTCCATAAGCGCGGCAACATTTGGCCCCTTGGCGCGGATGAACCCGGCATCACGGTTGAGGATGGTAACGACATTGCCCTGCGCCGCGTCGCTCGCCAAACCGAGCGCGTTTTCAATCCCCGCGTCGCCGCCACCAACGACGGTGATATGCTCATCGACATATTCTGTCGGGTCGTTGAGCTGATATTGCACATGCGGCAGGTCGGCGCCCGGCACGGCGAGGCGGTTAGGATTTCCCTGTGTCCCGATGGCGAGGACGATGTGCTTGCCGCGCCAACTGCGTCCATCGGCAGCGGTAACGGTAAAGTCGCCCTGCGCACCCGCAATCGCGCTGACATCCACATCATAGGCGATGGCGAGCGCGCCGCCCTGTTCGCTCCAGCGGTCCAATATCGTCTCGCGCTTGCCCGCATCAAAATCAACATCCGATCGCAGCTCAAGCTGCACCGGGGTTGCCATGATATGCTTGCCCTTTTGGTATTTATAGATGGTGTCGGACAGATGGTCGGTTTTTTCGAGCAATATATAGGACAGGCCACGGCCCGCCGCTCGCCCCGCCGCGCTTAGCCCCGCAGGGCCGGAGCCAACAATGATGATGTCCAGAACTTCGCTCACACCCGATCAACCCAAAGCAGCAGCCTTAGATGACTAATTTGGAAGGTGCGCAAATGCGGCAATTCGATTCCCCCCTTGCCCCGAACGGACAAGCACCAATCAACCGCGACCATGATTATTCTGTTATGCGAAAGCTATGCCCCGCAACCGCGCCCTGCGTCAACCGACAAGCCGCACTATTGGCCAAAATTATGCGTCTTGTCGTTCAGGCCATGAACGCATGGTCCGCAAAATGCGGCGGCATGCCCGCCAAGGCAGAGTGGCCCGCCAATGGTGGATGGCCAGCGACAGGTTCCGCTGCGGATGGATCAAACGCCGCCCACCCCGCTGGGCTGAGCCGCTCTATCGGGCGAAAGCGCGCTTTATACGCCATCCGATCCGACCCTTCGACCCAATAGCCAAGGTAGACATAGGGCAGACCCGCCCGCGCCGCACGAATGATGTGGTCAAGGATGATAAAAGTCCCAAGCCCGCGCCGCGTGGGGTCATCGGTCTCGAAAAAGCTATAGACCATCGACAGCCCGTCAGCCTAGCGGTCGGTCAGGCATGCGCCGACCAGCCTGCCCGCTTTGCCATCTGGTCCACGTTCCCGATATTCGACAACGCATGTTTCAACCGGAGAATGTTCGACCATCGCCGCAAAGTCGCCTTCGCTCATGTCCGCCATCCCGCCCTCTGGGTGGCGTGAGCCAAGGTAGCGCGACAACAGATCATATTGCTCTTCGGTCGCCCAAGGGGCGCGCGCTTCGACAATTAGGTCGTCATGCTGGCGCATTGTGCGGCGCTGTGATGCCGTTGGTTCGAACGCTTCGGCGACGACGCGCACCGAAACACAGGCCGTGCAATGATGGCAGCTGGGGCGGTAGGCGACGTTCTGGCTGCGGCGAAAGCCGATGCGGCCAAGGGCATCATTGAGTTCTGCGCTGTTACCACCCGTCAATTCGGTGAACACCTTGCGCTCGCTCTGCCCCGGCAAATAGGGGCACGGCGTCGGGCTGGTCACAAAAAAACGGGGAAAGCGAAATGGTGCCGTCACTGGGAATCAGAGCCTTGCTGTATCATGCGCCCGCAAACAGGGTCGCCGCCAGCTTATGACAAGCGCAGCGCCGTGGTGAAAGCCCATTTACCATCGCGGCGCGCATTATGTTCGCGCTGATTCAAAGCGGGACAGGGTGGGTCAGTGCCAAAAATCCCCAAAGTTGACACCAAGGAAGCCTTTATTTCCGCCATTTTGCAAAACCCTCTCCGCCATGCTGCGCATGCCATCTCTCCCGCTCCCCTGCTTATAGGGGGGAGTGGATTTGCGGCTTTCTTTGCCCTTCCCCTAGCTCCCGCTAGCGGTTTTTTTGTTGCTCGTCTTTGCAGGCAAATCCGAGGTGGTTGATACGACGCGCGGGGGAAACAACGGCCACCTGCGCCTTACAGAGCTGTGGTATCAACGATACACAGTTGTATTACACACATAATACACTTTGCCATCCACCATCGTCATTGCGAGCGACCATAAGGGAGCGCGGCAATCCAGAAGCGGCGGCATAG
>JBBTFY010000124.1:0-7073 GCA_038041635.1 Pseudomonadota bacterium | reverse complement strand
GGCTGCGTTCGTGGCAGTCGGGGGGCGTGGTGTGCGGTGGGAATGGGCGCAGCGGGCGTGGAAAATCGCGCAAAGCTGGTGGGGTCGGGCGTTGTGGCTGGTGGGGGGTGTCGGGTATGTTGGGGTGGCGTGTTGCGTATTAGTTTGGCTCAGATATCTTGGTTTAGATGTTTCGGTGCGTTGGAGTTTAGTAGCACTTATCACTTGTGTCATTGCAGTGGATGTCGGTGCTTATTTTACCGGAAGAGCATTTGGCGGGCCAAAAATTGCACCATCAATTAGCCCATCAAAGACATGGTCAGGATTGTTTGGAGGTGCATTATTCGCTTCATTATTAATATTCACCATAGAAGTATATAAATCAATCTGGGTAGAGCAGTATAGATTTTCATATTTTTCAGAATCTTTATCGCATTCCTTCAAACTGCTACTATTATCCCTCAAGGCTGGAGCCATGGTTGCGGTTGCTGCACAAGCAGGTGATTTCTTTGAAAGCTGGATGAAAAGGCGTGCGGGGGTGAAGGACAGCGGTAGCCTGATCCCAGGTCATGGAGGCCTATTTGATCGGGTGGACGGTCTGCTGGCGGTGTCATTTCTATATGCTCTAGAGATGATTTTTATAGGCATTCTCTTTGCCGTGCTTGGTTTGCTCAACGGGCTGGACTCATGACCCGCACCCTTTCCATCTTTGGCGCGACGGGATCGGTGGGGCAATCGACGCTCGATCTGGTGCGACGCAATCGCGAAGAGTGGGCGGTCATAGCGCTGACCGCCAATGGCAATGTCGCGGACCTTGCCGCACTGGCGCGCGAGTTTCGCCCAAAACTGGTGGTGTGCGCCGATGCGCGTTGCGAGGGCGCGCTGGCCGCTGCGCTGGCGGGGGAGGGGATTGCCGTTGCCGCCGGAGCCGACGCGTTGGTCGAGGCCGCACGGTTGGGCGCGGACGTGACGATGGCGGCGATTGTCGGCTGTGCTGGCCTTGCGCCGACCATGACGGCGATTGCGTGCGGCAAGACGGTGGCGCTCGCGAACAAGGAGGCGCTGGTCAGCGCGGGCGAGCTGATGATGGCGGCGGTGCGTGCGTCTGGCGCGACGCTGCTCCCCGTCGATAGCGAGCATAATGCGATATTTCAGTGCCTGTCGGCGGGGCCGTTGGATGCCGTGGCCAAAATCACCCTGACCGCGAGCGGCGGGCCGTTTCGCACCGCTTCGCTGACGCACATGCGCGCCGCGACTCCGGCGCAGGCAGTGGCGCACCCCAATTGGGACATGGGGGCTAAGATCAGCGTTGATTCGGCGACGATGTTCAACAAGGGGCTGGAGCTGGTCGAGGCGTATCATCTGTTCCCTGTCGGGCTTGATAGGCTGGGCATTATCATTCACCCGCAATCGCTGGTGCATTCGATGGTCGAATATGTTGATGGATCGACGATTACCCAAATGGGGTCGCCCGATATGCGGGTGCCGATAGCGAGCGCGCTGGCGTGGCCGGGCCGGATGTTGACACCCTGTGCGCCGCTTGACCTCGCGGCCATTGGCACATTAACATTCGAAGTGATTGATGAGACACGTTTTCCAGCGACGAGGCTGTGCCGCGCTGCGGTGGCCGAAGGCGGGGGTCGCCCTGCGCAACTCAACGCCGCGAACGAGGTGGCGGTTGCGGCCTTTCTGGCTGGGCGGATCGCTTTTCTCGACATCGCAATGCTGGTAGAGCGTGCACTGGACAGCTTTGCCCCAGATGCGCCACAATCGCTTCATGACGTGTTCACGCTGGATCAGGAAAGTCGCGCTCGTGCGGAGGAAATGTTGATACATGCTTGATTCCCCATCTCTTGGCTGGACCGTGCTGGCGTTCATCGCTCTGCTCGGGCCATTGGTTTTTTTTCACGAGCTTGGCCATTATCTGGTCGGGCGCTGGTGCGGCATTGGTGCGCAAGTCTTTTCGATTGGGTTTGGCCGCGAAATCTTTGGTTGGACCGACAAGCGTGGAACTAGGTGGAAAATCGGTTGGTTGCCGCTGGGTGGCTATGTCCAGTTTATGGGCGATGAGGATGCGGTATCGACGCCGCATGAAGTGACCCGCGATGAACCGGCGGGCAGCTTTGCCGCTGCGGTTTTGTGGAAACGCTCCGCCACAGTGGCGGCTGGACCCATCGCTAATTTCCTGCTCGCCATCGTGATTTTGACGGGTTTTGCGCTGGCCTATGGCAAAATGACAACGCCGCCGGTCGCCAGCATGGTTCAACAAGGCTCTCCCGCTGACACAGCCGGAATTACCCCTGGCGATCGTATCGTTTCGGTTGATGGCCGCGCGATGACGACATTTCAGGACATCCCGATGGCGGTGATGCACCGCCCGGGCGAGGCGATGGATTTTGTTGTAGACCGAGGTGGGCGGCAGATGACGCTGCGTATTGCACCGACCATCGTTCGTGAAAATGACAGTTTTGGCAATCCTGTGGAACGCGCAATCATCGGCATACGCCCCGGTGCAATCAGCTTTGAGGCTGTTGGTGTTGCCCAGGCGCCTATTGTCGCCACGACAATGGCATGGAGCATCACGCGGCAAATGGCCGAAGTGATTGGGCAATTGCTCACAGGACAGCGTTCAATAAAAGATATGGGCGGCCCGCTCAAAATCGCGCAGGTGTCGGGGCAGCAGGCGTCGCTGGGCATCGCGCCGTTCCTCTATTTCGCCGCACTCATCTCCCTCAACCTTGGTTTTGTGAACCTGCTCCCCATGCCGATGCTCGATGGTGGACATTTGCTGTTCAACGCGGTTGAGGCGGTGCGCCGACGCCCGGTGAGTGTACCATCACAGCAAATGGCGTTTCGTTTTGGCTTTGCCGCGATGATTACATTGATGATTGTCGTGACATTTAACGATTTATCGTCTTTTGGCCTCTGGCAAAAACTTGCTGGCTTGATTGGTTGACCTAGCTGGGGCAGAGGGGCGCTGCCATAATGAAAGTTGATGGGTGGGGCGTCCCATGAACATGGTAATGATTTGGAAGGATGAAGCTTCGTGACAGCAACCCGACGGGTATTTCGTTCATGCGTCTCGACGCTGCTTGCGGGGTCGTTCCTCGCCAGCCAAACTGCGGTGGTCTTTGCCCAAGGCGTGCCTGTGGCGGCGACACCTTCGCCAGCGCCGCCGCCCGTAGTCGCGCCGGCCGTGCAGACGGTTGTTCGCGCGATTACGGTTGTGGGTAACCAGCGGCTGGAACCCGACACGGTGCGCGCCTATGCGCAATTGCGCGTCGGCCAAGCCTATACGCGCGCAACGCTTGATGCGGCGCTGCGGGCACTGTCGCAAACCGAATTATTCTCCGATTTTCAGATTACCGACAATGACGGATCACTGGTCATTCAGGTGACAGAGAACCCAGTCATCAACCGCGTGATTCTGGAGGGGAATGATCGGATCAAGAACGACAAGATCGAGCCTGAACTGCGCCTTGCCCCGCGCCAGATATATACCCGTAGCCGCGTTCGTGCCGATGTGTCACGCATTTTGGAACTGTATCGCAGACAAGGCCGTTATGCCGCGACGGTGGAGCCGCAACTGGTGCGGCTCGATCAGAACCGCGTCGATATTGTCTATGAAATCACCGAGGGAGATCGTAGCCGCGTTCGCCAGATCAATATCATTGGTAACGAGGCTTTCTCTGACGGTGATCTGAAGGGCGAAATGGCGACCAAGGAACGCCGCCTGACAACAATGTTGTCGTCAAACACCACTTATGACCCCGACCGATTGGCCTATGACCAGCAAAAAATGCGGCAATTCTATTTAACGCAGGGCTATGCCGATTTCCGGGTCGTCTCGGCGGTCGCGGAACTAACCAGTGACCGTCAGGACTTCATCATCACCTATGTGGTCGAAGAGGGTGAGCGATACCATTTCGGCCCGGTTACGGTTGAAAGCAGCCTGCGCGATTTCACCCCAGAAGGGCTGCAAAGTCTGTTGCCGATGCACGAGGGCGATTTTTACGACGCCAAAAAGGTTGAGGACACGGTCGAAAGCCTTGAGCAAACAGCAGGCCTGCTCGGCTATGCTTTTGCCGATGTGCGCCCCCGGTTCACCCGCAACCCTGAGACGCGGACGATGGGCATTGTATTCCAAATTGCCGAGTCCCCTCGCGTTTATGTCGAGCGGATCGACGTCAACGGCAATACGCTCACCGCCGACAAGGTGGTGCGCCGCGAGTTCCGATTGAACGAAGGCGATGCGTTCAACAGTTTCCTCCTTCGCCGATCGCAGGACCGGATCAATTCTTTGGGGTATTTTCAGGAAGATCTGGAGATTGAACAAACGCCGGGGTCCACGCCCGACCGCATCCTGCTCGCTGCGAATGTCGAGGAACATCCTACCGGCGAATTGTCCTTGTCGGCCGGTTTCTCTTCGATTGAGAACTTCCTGCTCCAAGGGTCGATCCGACAACGCAATTTCCGTGGACTGGGCCAGACATTGTCGGCATCGGTCAATTACTCCAGCTATTCAAAATCCATCGAACTGGGTTTTACCGAGCCGAACCTGTTCGACCGCAATGTTTCCATCGCGGGCAGCCTGTTTCGCCGCGATCTGAACTCGTTCAACTTCATTAACAATAATCGCAACACGACGTTCCAACAGGTAACAACCGGATTGTCACTGCAAGCGGGCGTGCCGCTCAACGAGTTTTCAACGCTGTTGCTACGCTATTCATTGAATTATGATGATGTGACGCTCGACCGGAACCAGTTCTTTTTCAACGGGCAATGCGACCCGTTGATCGCGGGGCGCTATTTGTGCGACGCGATTGGACAACGCACGACGTCGCTGATTGGCTATACGCTGGCGTTCGACAATACCGACAATCGCATCCGCCCGACGCGTGGGCAATCGCTGGCCATCAGTCAGGATCTGGCTGGGCTGGGGGGGAGTGTGCGGTATCTGCGCACCCGTTTGAACGCCAGCAAGCACATCCGCATGTTTGGCAACTTCATCCTCGATATATCGGCTGAGGGTGGCTACATCCTGCCGTTCGGGAATAATAGCAATGTCGCTGGCGCAGACCGCATCCGCCTGACCGATCGCTTTTTCTTGGGCGAGCCACAGATGCGCGGGTTTGACATTCGCGGCGTTGGCCCGCGCGTCATCCGCTATACCAGCGTCGATTTGACCAATAATATGGCACCCGTGGTCGATGAAACCCGCCGCGCAACCACTGACGATGCGTTGGGCGGGCGCGCCTATTATCAGGGCCGATTGGAAGTCAATTTGCCGCTGGGCAATGGGGCACGTGAACTAGGCCTGCGCCCATCGGTGTTTATGGATATCGGGTCGGTGTTCAATGTGCGCCGCCCGACGCTGACCAACCTTGCCAGTTTCCGCGACACCGACGGCAATTTCAAAACATTGTGCCGCAACCAGACCACAGGTGCGACGCAGTTCGGGACGCAGGCATTAGACACGGCCATGTTGCCAGTGGGCGAGTTCAATCAGTGCCCAACAAACTTTGCGGGAATCCGTCCGTTTGATGAGCGATTCTTTGGCGACTCGATCAGCCCGCGCTTGGCGGTCGGCATCGGCGTCAATTGGAACTCACCATTCGGACCATTTCGCATCGACCTTGCCCACGCATTGTTACGCCAAGAGGGCGACGATACCAAACGCTTCACATTTAACGTAGGAACCCAATTCTGATGACTAAAACATTAAAAATACTGGCCTCGGCCATTGCACTTTCTGCCGCCACCGCAACACCTGTGTTGGCACAACGTGCCGCAGCGGTTGCAGCGCCGGTTGTTGCGACTGCTGATGTCGACGGCGCTGTGCAGCAATCGGCTGCCTTCACCCTTGCCGCATCGCAGATCCAGACAACATATGCTGCACAGATCAACAACCGCACCGTGCGGGCACAGGCGTTGCAAGCCGAATTGACCACGCTGCGCACCGCCGCAATCGCCGAACAAGGGCGCACACCGCAAAATGCCGCTGCATTGCAGGCTGCTGTGACGGCGTTCCAGACACGCCAACAGGCGGCGGAACAGGAATTGCAAACTTTGTCGGCGCCCATTGATCTCGCCGTCACTTATGTTCGTGAACAGATTACGCTGAAATTGTCGGATGCAGTTCGTGCCGCCACCACGGCGCGGCGCGTTGATGTGCTGCTCAATAACGAAGCGATCATTTGGCGTGCGGAAACCGCCGATTTGACGCCGGCTATTGTGACAGAGCTTAACCGCTTGGTGCCGAATGTCGCTATCGTGCCGCCAGAAGGGTATCAGCCCGGAATGTTGCTGCGTGCACAACAGGCGAATGCCGCGACGGCACCTGTTACCGCTACCCCAGCCGCACCACAAACGCGCTAATTAGACTATTAGGGGCGATATTATGAGCGATGCGGGAGCAGGCTTCGACGTTCGTCGGATATTGGCGCTGTTGCCGCATCGCTACCCCATGTTGCTGGTTGATCGTGTGGTCGAACTTGTCCCCGACAAGAGCATCCACGCGATCAAAGCCGTGACGATGAACGAGCCTTTTTTCCAGGGGCATTTCCCCAGCCGCCCGATCATGCCCGGGGTGTTGATTGTCGAGGCTATCGCGCAAGCTGCGGGCATCCTTGCGATCGAATCTATGGATCTGGCGGGCAGCGCCAAGCTGGTTTATTTCATGGCGATTGACGGGGTGAAGTTCCGTAAGCCAGTGGAACCTGGCTGTTTGCTGCATCTGCACGCTGAAATTGTTCAAACCAAACGCACCATATGCAAATTTGTCGGGCGCGCCATGCTCGATGATGCTCTTGCCGCCGAATGCAGCTTCACAGCGATGATCGCCGATCCGCCTGCGGATTGAGGTGCAGTCAAAGCGCCGATGCACTGCTTGATTTATTGCGGCAAGGGCGCTAACGGCGGCGTTCGCTTTCTCCCCCTTGGGAATCACCTCTTGCGACTGGTCGGAAACCAGCCGTGTATGGAGCATATGACATGAAACAGAATATCCACCCCGGCTATCACATGATCAAGGTCCAGATGACCGACGGCACGCAGTTTGAAACGCGTTCGACCTGGGGCAAGGAAGGCGACAC
>JBBTFY010000123.1:0-21015 GCA_038041635.1 Pseudomonadota bacterium | reverse complement strand
TGCCATTGTGGATCATCTTGGTGCCGGTATCGGCCTGCTGGTAATTGTTGGTCACTGCGACTGAGTAAAATTCGCCTACGCTGTTCTCGCCGTTCAATACGCAGCTTGGATATTTCCATGTGATCGCGCTGCCGGTTTCGACCTGGGTCCACGAAACCTTGCTATTCCGTCCCTGACACAGTGCGCGCTTGGTCACGAAATTATAGATGCCGCCCTTGCCCTCCGCGTCGCCGGGATACCAGTTCTGCACGGTCGAATATTTGATCTCGGCATCGTCGAGCGCGACCAGTTCAACCACGGCGGCATGAAGCTGGTTCTCATCGCGCATCGGCGCGGTGCAACCTTCAAGATAGGAGACGTAACTGCCTTTGTCGGCGACGATCAACGTGCGTTCAAACTGCCCGGTGTTCTCCGCGTTGATGCGGAAATAGGTGGACAGCTCCATTGGGCAGCGCACGCCTTCGGGGATGTAGACGAACGTCCCGTCGCTAAACACCGCGCAGTTGAGCGTCGCGAAATAATTGTCGTGCATCGGCACAATCTTGCCGAGCCATTTGCGCACCAGATCAGGATATTCCTTGATCGCCTCGGAGATCGAGCGGAAAATGACGCCCGCGCGTTCGAGTTCGGCGCGAAAAGTGGTGGCGACGCTGACCGAGTCAAACACCGCATCGACCGCAACCCGCCGCGCGCCTTCGACGCCCGCAAGCACCTTTTGCTCCTCAATCGGGATGCCGAGTTTTGCGTAAACGCGCAGGATTTCGGGATCGACCTCGTTAAGGCTGCCGAGTTTGGGTTTTGTGCGCGGCGCCGCGTAATAATAGGCATCCTGATAATCAATCGGCGGCACGTTAAGCTTGGCCCAATCGGGCATCTCCATCGTCAGCCAGTGGGAAAAGGCTTTAAGCCGCCACTCCAGCATCCACTCCGGCTCGTTCTTCTTGGCGGAGATGAAACGCACCGTGTCTTCGTTCAACCCCTTGGGCGCGAAATCGGTTTCGATGTCCGACGCCCAGCCATGCTCATAATCGGCAACAGAAGCAGCGGCATCGCGCGCGGCCTGATCTTTGGCGCCTTGACCTAGTGCGGGTGTGTCGGTCATCGCGTCAAACCCGCCAAACTCACGCCGCCCAGTGCGCCGCGCATCGACGCGTTGATGATCGCCCAATGCGGCCTGACGCGGCAACTGCCCTCCAGCGCGCAATCGTGCCGTGCGCTATCGACACATGCGGTCAGTGCAATCGGCCCTTCGACCGCCTCGATGATGTCGGCAACGCTGATCGCGGCGGCGGGGCGCGCCAGCTTGATTCCGCCGCCCACGCCGCGCACTGATTTCAGCAATCCGGCGCGCACCAATATGTGGACCAGCTTGTGCGCGGTCGCACCAGGAACCCCGGTTTCCTCGGCCAGAGTCGCCGCGCTCGTCCGTGTGCCACCACAGTGACGTGCGGCGGCGCTCATCAGCACGATGGCATAATCTGCAAGGTTGGACAGGCGCATGGCGACTCGAAATAAACATGACCGATACAGTCACATTTCCTATATGCCTCACATGCAGGCGGATTTCAAGCGTCGGACACCAGCGAACTCACTTGCCCCTCCAACGATTTGCGGCCCTTGGAGGTCTCAAGCAACATGCTCGACTGATGCTGGGCAATTTGTTGCGGGGTCAGCCCGGCAAAGCGTTTCAACTCGCGGATCAAGTGCGATTGGTCGTAAAATGTGTCGCCTAGGCCAAGCTCATCGAGATTAGCACCGCGCGCCATGGCCGCTGCAACCCGCAGCGCGCGATATTTGCGGGCCAGCGTCTTGGGCGGCAGGCCGTAATAGCGTTTCGCCAGTCGCTCGATCTGCCGCATGCCAAGGCCGGTGCGCTGAACCAGCACGTCAATTTCGGGGTCTATGCGCTCGCTCAGCCACGCGTCCATCATGTGAATAAATTCAGTCGCTATGGTTTTCATTGCTTCATCGGTCGCTGCGGCAAGGAAGGTGCACAATATGTCAAAGCGTTGCGAGGTCTGCGTTGCGGCGCAAATAGCCTTATGCAGATCAAGCGCCGTATCACCCAGGATCGCCGTGGCGTCGATCGCGCGGTTGGCCCAGCCTTCGGCATTGGCTCCCATTAGCGCACCCCATGCCGCGGGGTGCAATCCAGCGCCAACAACATGCATCGGCCCAAATCCATACCCGCATACTATGCCGCTGGTCGGGCCAATGATTGTCACCGCACAGGCGGGGTCGGCATGGCCATCGGAAAATTGATACTCGCCGCCTCCACTTAACGTTACGCGAAATTGCGCCCGGTCGGCTCGCTCAATCTCGCTATACTCTGCATCGTTTTGGCGCAGGCTGTAGAGTGAGCTTATCCGATCCCCCAATTCTGGTGGCGGCGCGGCATATTCTATAGAAACCGGTGCGGTCAAAGGACGGCTAACCCCAAGTAGCTGACAATAGTGCCCCGGTTTTCCCGGATGCAGCCTGTGCGACCAAGCTACGGGCGTGACTATTGGCTAAAATGAACAGCGGCGCAACCCGCAAGCGGGCACAAAAAAAGGCCGACCAGTTTGCACTGATCGGCCTGTAGTAGGTCAAGGACTCAATCGTCGCAATGACTCAGGAGCCCTTCGGGTCGCACGCACTGATTGGCAGGGACCAAAAACAATGTATTGGACGAAACCGACATGGTTTTTTTGGGCAAGGGTTTGATGTTTGGCAGATTGTTGATGCGATGTGCGCGCCCGTTCGACCCGGAAAGCGCGCATCGCTTTGTTATCCATGCGTTGTCAATGCTACCCGTTGCCGCGCGCCGCCACGATGATCCGCGCCTTGCGATTACGCTGGCAGGGCTTGATTTCGCCAATCCGATTTGCCTCGCCGCAGGCTTCGACAAGGATGCGCGCGCAGTGCATACGATGGCGCGTTTTGGCTTTGCCGGGGCCGAAGCGGGAACGCTTACCCCCTTGCCACAAGGCGGCAACACGCGCCCGCGCCTGTTTCGGTTGAACGAGGATGAAGGCGTCATCAACCGCATGGGGTTCAACAATGGTGGGCAGGCGGCGGCGACCCCGCGACTCGCCAAACTGCACGCGTGTAAAGACCGCGCCCTCATCGGCATCAACATCGGGGCGAATAAGGACGCGGCCGACCGTGTGGCCGATTATGTGTGCGGCGCCCGGGCGATGGCCCCGCACGCCGATTGGTTGACCATCAACATTTCGTCACCCAACACGCCGGGTCTGCGCGCGTTGCAGGACGTGGGCGCACTCGATGCGCTGCTTGCCGCGACGGCAGCAGCGCGTCACGCAGGCGGCCCGCCGATATTCCTCAAAGTCGCGCCCGACCTTGACCACGAGCAAATTGACGACATCGTCCGCAGCAGCATCGCGCATGGCATCGATGCGATCATCATCGGCAATACCACTGTGACAAGGCCGCCATTATTATCGCGCCATGCGCATGAAACAGGCGGACTGTCTGGCACCCCGTTGGCCATGTTGGCGCTGCAGCGACTGCGGGATTTCCGCGCCGCGACCGGCGGTCAATTGCCGTTGATTGCGGCGGGCGGCATCGCCAGCGCCGATGATGTGTGGGTACGATTGCGCGCCGGGGCGAGCCTCGTTCAACTCTATAGCGCGCTGGTCTATGAGGGGCCTTGGCTGGCTGCGCGCATCGTCAAAGATATTGTCCGCCGGTTAGAGAGTGAGGGCGTGTCGTGCCTCGCCGATATCATCGATGCTGATAACGCGGATTGACGGCGAAGCGATAAGGATTAGGGTTCGACCTATGATTAGAAACGCATGTATCGCCTTCTCCCTCGCCAGCCTGTCGGTTACTCCGCTCAGCGCGCAGGAAAACACAGCCCCTGCTATCACGGGGTCCGCCACCACTGGCGATCAACTTGTGTCGGGGGATGGGCTTGTGTCCTCCGCCGATGTGCGTGCCAGTCAGGCCGGGCGTGAGATGCTCGACGCGGGCGGCAGCGCCGCCGACGCGGCTATGGCGACAATGTTGGCGCTCACCGTTGTTGAACCACAGTCGAGCGGCATCGGCGGCGGCGGGTTCTTCGTTTATCATGACGCGGCTAGCGGCCATGTTACCACGATTGACGGGCGAGAGGAGGCACCCGCTGCGGCGCGGCCTGACCGCTTCACTGGCGCGGACGGTCAGCCGCTGGGTATGCGCGATGCTGTTCCCGGCGGACGTTCAGTCGGCGTTCCTGGCAACATCCGCCTGATGGCGCAGGCGCACCAACGCTATGGCCGACTGCCATGGGCGCGGCTGTTTGAACCAGCCATCCGTCTTGCCGACCAAGGTTTTACCGTCAGCCGCTGGCTTGCCGCGACTTTGGCGGGCGCGGAGGGGCGCTGGACCGATTTCCCCGCGACTCGCGCGCAATTTTTCGTCGATGGCCACCCTGCGCGGTTGGGGGAGACTTTGCGCAACCCCGCTTTGGCTGCGACATTGCGCGACATTGCGGCGCATGGCCCCGATGCCTTTTACACAGGGCGGGCCGCGCGCGCGATTGTGACTGCGGTGCGCACCGCACCGCGCAACCCGGGCGATATGACGCTGGCCGACTTGGCCGCTTATCGTGCGCAGGACCGCGATCCGGTCTGTTTCAACTACCGCGCTTATCGCCTGTGCGGGATGGGGCCACCATCGTCGGGCGCAACCACCGTGTTCGCCATTATGGGAATGCTCGAAAGCTTCGACATGAAGGCGATGGGCCGCGACAACCCGATGAGCTGGCATGTTATAGCAGAGGCGATGCGGCTCGCTTATGCTGATCGCGATACTTATGTCGCAGACCCCGATGTGGTGGATGTGCCCGTTGCGGGCCTGCTGGACGAGCAATATCTGGCCGCACGCTCGCGGCTCATCTCGCCGTTCACCGTTGCCACCAGCTACGCCGCTGGCACGCCTCCGGGCGCACCACCGCGCACCACCGCTGTGGCTGGCGAAGTTCCATCGACCAGCCATTTTGTCGCGGTGGACCGCAGCGGCAATCTTGCCACTATGACCTCGACGGTGGAGGGGGTGTTCGGCAGCCAGCTGGTCGCAGCCGGGATGGTGCTCAACAATGAACTGACCGATTTTTCGCTCAGCCCGATGCGCGGTGGTGCGCCCGTTGCCAACCGCGTTGAGGGGGGCAAGCGTCCGCGTTCATCGATGTCGCCGACGATTGTGTATGATGCTTCGGGTCAGCCAATACTGGCGGTCGGTTCGGCTGGCGGCCCGCGCATCATCATGCATGTCGTCAAAACGCTCATTGGCGTGCTCGATTTTGGTTTGAGCGTCGATCAGGCGATTGCGCTGCCTAACCTCTATATGGCGGGCGACGGGGACATATTGGAGAATACCGAATTGGGCACCACCATGGCGCCGCAATTGGCGCGTTTCGGGCGGCCGGTGATTGCGTCCGAACTGGGGTCAAAGCTCAATGCGGCACAGCGCGATGCCGATGGCTCGGGCTGGACCGGCGCTGCTGATCCGCGCAGCGTCGGCGCGGTTGCAGCACAGGCCGAAAGCGTCGTAAACTAGGGCGTAAACTAAGACAAAGACTCGCAAAGCGGGCACGTTCAACCCTCTCCCCGGGGATGCAGTGAAAGATATGTCACGGCTAAGGCCGTGCACTCATAAACCACGCAAACGAGGTTTGAAGCGATTTCGTTCAGTGCAAGGAAGAAAGGCGCAGCGAATATGTCAATATTTCTAGACTTTCCGACGCAGCAATGGACGCAATCGGTCAAATTCCATAGGGACAGCAAAATGGCTTCCATCTCGAACCGAGCTGCTCTTGAAGAGTGTCCTGCACTCCCCGTGCGAGCATTTCGGCCCGATATGTTCGCCATTTTGCCGCCTCGAAAGCGTGGTTTATGAGTGCACGGCCTAAACAGATTGACGGTTTTCCAAACCTCGTCTCGCTTTTCTTTGCGCGCGTCGCCGAAGGCGGCGACAAGCCCTTCCTGTGGAGCAAGCATGATCGCGCCTGGACTAGCCAAAGCTGGCGCGAAGTTGGTGAACAGGTCGCGGCGCTGGCGGAATCACTGCGTGCGCTAGGCCTTGTTGCGGGCGACCGCGTGGTTATCGTCTCTGAAAATCGCCCCGAATGGTTCATCGCAGATTTGGGCATCATGGCGGCGGGATGCGTTACGGTCCCGACCTACACCACCAATACCGAGCGCGATCACCAGCATATTTTGGACAATAGCGGCGCGCGTGCCGTCATCGTTTCCACCGCCAAATTGGCGCGCACCGTGATGCCGGCGGCTTTGCGCTCGAACATTACCAGCCTGATTGTGATGGAGGAGTTCAAAGTCGCACAGCAAAGCGAGGTGCGCATTCTCGACTGGGTGGACCTTGTCGGGGGCGGCGCGGACAAAATGGCTGCCGTAGAGGAACGCGCCAGTTCGGTTCGTCGCGGCGACTTGGCCTGCCTCATCTACACCTCTGGTACGGGCGGCGCACCGCGCGGGGTGATGCAACATCATGGCGCTATCCTCCATAATGTTGAGGGCGCAGCGGCGATTGTCGATGAAGATTTCGGGATAGAGGATGAGGTGTTCCTGTCGTTCCTTCCGCTCAGCCATGCCTATGAACATAGCGGTGGGCAGTTCCTGCCCTTGATGATGGGCGCACAGATTTACTATGCCGAGGGGCTCGAAAAGCTCGTTACGAATATGGAAGAAGCGCGTCCGACGATCATGGTCGTGGTGCCGCGCCTGTTCGAGGTTATCCGCGCGCGGATGCTCAAAGCAGTGGAAAAACAAGGCAAGGCGGCGAATTTCATGTTGCGGCAGGCCCTGCGGATTGGCGGCAAGGGGTATCGCGGGCGGATGGGTCTGCTTGATCGCCCGATGGATTTGGTCGTGGGAAAGTTTCTTCGGCCCAAGATTTTGGCGCGCTTCGGCGGGCGGATGAAGGCGCTGGTATCTGGCGGCGCACCGCTCAACCCCGAAATCGGTATCTTTTTCTACTCGCTGGGCATCAATTTATTGCAAGGCTATGGCCAGACAGAATCCGGGCCAATCATCGCCTGTAACCGCCCCAGTGCGGGGCTGAAAATGGATACTGTTGGCCCACCGGTCAAAAATACCGAAGTGCGGATTGCCGATGATGGCGAGATTTGCGTGCGCGGCGAGCTGGTGATGCACGGCTATTGGCGCAACGAGGCGGAGAGCGCGCGGGTGTTGATAGACGGTTGGCTCCACACCGGCGACATCGGTCATTTCGACGATGCCGGGCGGCTGGTCATCACCGACCGCAAAAAAGACATTATCGTCAATGACAAGGGCGATAATGTGTCGCCCCAACGGGTCGAGGGGATGCTCACCCTACAACCTGAAATCAGCCAAGCGATGGTCCATGGTGACAAGCGACCGAACATCGTGGCCATCATCGTTCCCGACCCCGAATGGGCGCATGAATGGGCGGAAACTGCTGGCCTGCCGACCGACATGAAACTGCTCAAGGAACATGACAAGTTCCGCAGCGCGGTGCGTGTCGCGGTGGACCGCGTGAATGCGGGGCTGTCGGTCATCGAACGGGTGCGCAAATTCGATTTTGCCGATGAGCCCTTCACCATCGAGAATGAACAGATGACGCCATCGCTCAAAATCCGGCGTCATGTGCTGAACGCGCTCTACGCTGATCGTATCGCGGCGATGTATCGGGGGTAGGGCATCGTCTAACCTCCCCGGAACGGGGAGGGGGACCGCCAAGCATAGCTTGGTGGTGGAGGGGTGCGGCTGTTCGTGAGCAAAAACCCCTCCGTCACTCGCGTGCCGCGAGCGCCACCTCCCCATGATGGGGAGGTATTGGGCTGCGCTTTTCTATTCCTTAACGCGGCGTGCGATAGGGCACAAACTCACCCAGCACACAGCTGCCACGATCTGTGGTAACAATATCCCCGCGACAGATCGACGATCCGTGGCTGGCGATATTTGGGATATAGGGGCTTAGAGCCATATGGGGGCAATCTTGCTGTACGTCGTTGCGATAGATGAGACTGGTTGACACACGGAACAGCAAAATACGGTCAGATACGACAATCAGATCACGGGGAGATGCGACGCGGGCCGCGTGAATACATGACACGGGCGCTTCGCTAACCCGTCCGGATAGATGACGGTCGAGTAGGTGTTGCTGTTCCTCCGTCAGGCTCGCGCTGTCAGCAGTTGCGCCTACTAGCACGAACACTCCCATCACCAGAGCAGCCAAGCGCATGGGGCGCGACCATGGTGTCACCCGCGCCTTATTCCCCGCGCCCACCTCCCTAACGCGGCGTGCGATAGGGCACGAAATCCCCCAACACACAGCTTGCGCCGCCGATGCCGCTGGTGCGGTCCACCAGATGGATGATGTCGCCGCGACACGGCCCGTTGCCAAATTGGCGGCTGACCATGATGTCGGTGTCGCGCGCAAGGCCGGGGCATCCGCCGCGCAGCTCGTTCTTATAAACCAGATTGCCCGATACGCGATAGAGCAGGATGTTATCGCTAACACGGATGCTATTGTCGGCGGCGTTTGACGGGATGCATGATACCGCGCGGCCAGCGACCTTGCCGCCCAGATGATGCTCTAGCAGCTCCATTTGACGCGGGGTCAGCGCATCGGCATTGGCGCGCACCGACGATGCGGCGCAGGCGGCTAGCGCGAAGGGCAGGGCGGCGGTTAGGGCAAGCGCGGCGGCGCCCAAAAAGGCGGGGCGGCGGAATGCTGTGCTGGTGGGCATGGGAACCTCCTGTTGCATGAGACGCACAGAATGCGCCTTGCTACAATAACCTAAGATGAACGGATGTGCAGAATTGGCGATGGGCGGAGGCGTCGTTGCATCCTCCTCGTCATCCTGAACTCGTTCCAGGATTGCGAAAGAAACAGCGTCTGCCCCCAATATCCCGAAACAAGTTCGGGATGACGAATGGCATGGTGCCGATCAACAATGTTCAAACAGCCAGGGGCATTAGCCAGATTGCACAAATCCGAGCGCGCATACTACCATGGCGCGGCGCATCGCGATCTACTCCACGCTCAACACCCGCATTTTGACGAGCAAGGCGGCCAGTGCATCAATGTCCTGATCGCACGTACGCCATGACGATATGCTAAGGCGAAATGCCGGGCGGCCCCGCCAGACCGTTGCGCCGAACCAAGCCTCGCCAGACGCTTCCACGGCCAAGCAGATTGCTGCTGTTTCTTCATCGGTGGCACCGCGCACCAGCACTTGGTTCAAAACCACACGGTTGACGACATCAAATCCGGCGTTTCGCAAGGCCGAAGCCAGCTTGCTGGCTTGCGCAATATGGCGATCAACCATTTCAATAACGCCAGCGCGGCCCAATGACCGCAGCGCCGCCCAGATTGGAATGCCGCGCGCGCGCCGTGAGAATTCTAGCGTCAGGTTCTTTTGTGCATCTGCAGCAGCCGTTGCATAAACGGCATCGCTGTTCATCGCCCGCGCAAGGGCATCACCGTCACGGCAAATAGCCATGGCCCCGTCATACGGCGTGTTCAGCCATTTATGCCCGTCGGTCGTCCAGCTATCGGCTAGCTCAACGCCCTGCGTCAGATGCGCCGCGCTGTGCGATGCCCGCGCCCACAAACCAAAAGCGCCATCGACATGCACCCATGCGCCCGCCGCCTTCGCGCGCGGAATCAAGGCGTCAAACGGATCAAACTCACCGGTATTCACCTCTCCCGCCTGAAGGCACAAGATCGTCATATCATCGACCGGAGGCAAAAGATTGGGGTCAATCCGGCCGTGTGCATCGGTAGATGCCGAAATTAGGTTGCGCATGCCGAAGCCCAGCATCCGCAGAGCTTTTTTGACTGTTATATGCACGGTATCAGACACGACCACCTTGATTACAGGGGCGCCGTGGAGGCCGTCAGCATCAAAATCCCACCCCTTTTTCGCAAGAAGAGCGCGGCGCGCAGCCGTTATGCAGCCGATTGTACACGCCGTGGCGCTGGTTCCAAAACCCACGGCGCTTTCGCGGGGTAAATCAAGCACGTCTAGAACCCAACCAGCGGCGACGCGTTCAAGCGTTGCGGCAATAGGTGAATTGTCGAACGAGGAAGCGCATTGATCCCATGCCAGCATCATCCGTTCGGCGGCGGCGGCGCTCGGCAAACAGGCACCGATTACGAAACCGAAATAATGCGGACCATTGGAAACCACCGTTGCTGGCGATCCGATGTCATCCAGCATCGCGAGCGTTTCTGACGGGTCATGGCCCTGCTCAGGAAAGCTTTCTGAAAACGCCGCCAAGGCAGATAATGCGCCAGCATCGGGGTAAACACGCCGGGCGTTAACGGACGCAGTATAAGCGCGCGCACGATCATCAGCGTCGGCGATCAGGGATAGTTCATTCATCATGTATCACTTCAAAATGCGTCCTTCGCCGCGCGTCTTGCCGCCAATTCCTCGATGCTCGCGGCGCGCATGAACGGGTTGGTCGCCCGCTCCAGCCCAATGGTCGTTGGCACCGTTGGTTCGCCGCGTGCGCGGCAAGCATCGACGTCCACCATCCGCTCAGATAGCGCCGCATTGTCTGGTTCTGCCGTTAGCGCATAGCGGCCGTTGGACTGCGTATATTCGTGCGCGCAATAAACGCGGGTTATTTCGGGTAGCACCTCCAGCTTGCGCATATTGGTGAACATTTGCGCCGCTGTCCCCTCGAACAATCGGCCGCAACCCATCGCGAATAATGTATCGCCGACAAAAATCGCTTCTTCGCTGGCCAAGTGAAAGGCGATGTGGCCAGCGGTGTGCGCAGGCACGTCGATGACCGTGGCGGTGACGGCACCCAGCGAAACACTGGCCCCCTCCGCCACCGCGATGTCCATTCCGGGAACCGGATAATTTTCGCCCGCCGGGCCGGTGATTGTGCATCCTGTTGCCGCCTTTATCTCGACATTGCCGCCGGTGTGGTCGGGATGCCAATGGGTATTCCATATTTGGGTGATGCGCCATCCGCGCGCCTCTGCCGCCGCCAGCACAGGCGCTGCGACGGCGGGGTCAACAACCATTGTTTCGCCGCTCAGCGGTTCATGAACCATCCAGATATAATTGTCGGACAAAGCGGGGATGCGGATGATTTCTATGGGCATAAGGTTTAACTCAACTCATCGACAGAAAAAAACGGTTCATCGCAGATACAGCCGACTCAGGCCATTGCCATCGGGTAAGCACAGGTCCAACTTGACCGATATTCAGGGGAAAGGAAATAACCATGTCGGATGGAAAAAATGAAATCGGGGCAAACCGTTGGACTGGCTGGATGGCGGACCGCAACCGCGTGTTGCTAACCGCGACCGCGATTGGCGCGATTGGCATCATGCTCGGCGGTTGGTTCGCTGGGTCGGGTTTGGTGCGGATGAAAGAGGCGGAGCGCAGCGTGACCGTTCGCGGACTGGCGGAGCGCGACGTGCGCGCCGACCTGGCCACTTGGACTTTGTCTTATGCTTCGAGCGCAAGCGACCTGTCATCGGCGCAAGCGGGCGCAGAAGCGGACACCGCGTCGATCAACGCCTATTTCCATAACCTAGGCTTTGCTGCCGATGCGCTGTCGCCCGCTGGGGTGAGCGTTTCCAGCTTTGTGAACGAAGGGGTGCCGACCTTTACCGTGTCGCAGCGCCTCCAATTTCGCACCACCGACATCGCACGGGCGCAAAGCGCGGTGACGCGGCAATTCGACTTGGTGCGGCGCGGGGTTGCGCTGTCCGAAGGATCGACGATGCAATATAGCTTTACCAAACTCAACGACATCAAACCCGCGATGATTGCGGAGGCAACGCGCAATGCCCGCGCATCGGCCGAGCAATTCGCCAATGACAGCGGCACCAGCGTCGGACCGATCCGCAACGCATCACAAGGGTTGTTCGAAATCACCGCGCGCGATGGGGTGTCGGATGATTATGGCGTTAGCGACACGCCCGACAAACGGGTGCGGGTGGTAACGACAGTGGCATTTTCGCTAGAGTAACCCTTAGAATGACAGGGGTAAGAGGGTAAGTGGGAATGTCGGTCTGGCAGGATTGGATTGGGCGCAGCGAGCAGCGAACCGACGTGGTGACGGCGGGGCTGGTGGCGCGGTTATGCGCGACGATAGATAGTGATGGCATGGGGGATGTCGCACCGCAGGGCATCCACTGGTGCCTGTGCCTGCCCGACGCGCCAACGGCACAGCTGGGCGAGGACGGGCACCCCCGCCGCGCTGGCTTGCCAGTGGGAAAGGCAAACAATGAGCGCCGCGACGTGGCGAATGCCCTCCTGCCGCCCATCGACTTGCCGCGCTCGCCTGCGAGTGGGAAAGGCCAGAAAGAAACGACGCGCCGGATGTGGGCGTCGAGCAAGGTCGCATTCCATGCGCCGATTGCTGCGGGGGCCGCGATCCACCGCACATCGACGATCACCGACATCGCGGAAAAGACGGGCGGCAGCGGGCGGCTGGTGTTTGTCACACTGGCGCACGAGACGCGGGCCGACGGCGCATTGGCGGTGCGTGAGGAACAGGTGCTGGTGTATCGCGGGGCAAGTAGTGCTTCTGCGCCGATAGAGCCCACCCCAACCCCTCCCTTAAAAGGGAGGGGCTTAAGCGAAGATTGGCCGCATGCCCGCAGTGTGACGCCGGGCGAGGCGATGCTGATGCGCTACTCCGCGCTGACGTTCAACGCGCACCGCATCCATTATGATAAACCCTATGCGACGGGCGTGGAGGGCTATGCCGGCCTGGTGGTCCACGGGCCGCTGACCGCGACATTATTGTTGGATTTTGCCGCGCAGATTATTGGGCATAACAGATTGATAAGCTTTGATTTTCGCGGGGTTGCGCCGCTGTTTTGCGGCAGTGCGATGACGCTGGTCGCGCGGCGTGAGGGCGGAGTCATGACGCTCGCCGCACTAGGCCCGAGCGGCGCGGCGGCGATGGAAGCCCGCGCGGCGTTTTAATCTGCCTTTCCCACGCGTAAACGAGCGCGGCGTTTTAATCTGGCCTTTCCCACGCGTAAACGCGCGCGGCTTTCGCGGCATAATCGTTTGACATTGCCGTGGGCGGGATGTTGATGAGCAGCCTTGGTCAACGCGCATTTCATATTTGGAGGTACCGGATGACTAAAAGACCTTTTGACCGCAGAGAGCATATTTATACAAACGACGCTTTTGCGGAATTGGTCAAAGACGCGATCAGATTTTTCAATGGCACACCTGTTCACGATCTGCCGCTTCCCACGCGCTTCCTTGGTTCCGGCGTCTATGCGCTTTATTATACAGGCCACAACCCACTCTATGCACCATTGGCTGAGGCCAACCGACTTGCCTATGATGTGCCGATATATGTTGGCAAAGCGGTTCCCAAGGGTTGGCGGCAAGGGCGGGTGTCCGATAGTGCGCTGACGCAATCGAATGAGTTGCATTCCCGCGTGAGCGAACATACAAGGAACATTAGAATTGGCGATGGCCTAGAGGTCGAGAGTTTCGCCTGTCGGTTCGTGATTTTTGAGGACACAGGATCGGATATGATTAGTACGGTCGAAGCCGCTCTTATCAAGCTATTCCGACCACTGTGGAACACGTCGGTTGACGGTTTTGGCAACCACACTCCCGGTGCTGGACGCTTTGAGCAAGCCAAGTCCGATTGGGATGTCATCCATCAGGGACGCGGCTTTGCGGATAAATGCAAAGGCATTCCGAAAACCGAGGCAGCCATTCGCAATAACATCGCATCGCATTTCGAGAAAATACTGAAATGACCATGCGAAGCCTTGAACTTTTCTCGGGTGCCGGAGGGCTTGCCAAAGGCTTGGAACACGCAGGTTTCCAGCACGCCCAATTTGTCGAGTTTAACAAACATGCCTGTAATTCGTTGCGCGAAAACTTCGATCCAAACTCGGTGTTTTGTGGCGACGTTCGGGACTTTGATTTTTCGCAGTTAGACGACATTGACCTTGTAGCAGGTGGTCCGCCTTGCCAGCCCTTTTCAATGGCGGGCAAGCATATGGCCTATGACGATGCGCGTGATATGTTCCCATACGCCGCCAAGGCCGTTAGCCACTACCACCCCAAAGCGTTCATTTTCGAGAATGTGAAGGGTCTGTTGCGACCATCTTTTGCGGGCTATTTTTCCTATATCATTATGCGTCTGACCTATCCCGAGATTATGGCGCGAGCCGACGAGCTTTGGTCAGATCATTACAATCGTCTATCCGCTATTGACTGGGACACATATGCGGGCGTCAAATATGCGGTCAATTATCGCCTTTTGAACGCAGCAAATTATGGCGTTCCGCAAATCCGCGAACGCGTTTTCATTGTCGGCATCCGGTCGGATTTGAATGTCGATTGGCAGTTTCCCAAGCCCACGCACGACTCCGATCTCTTATATATGGATCAGTTCGTTACCGGCGAATACTGGCGGCGTCATAACATCAAACAACCAGCCGAATCAGTGTCTGACTGCCCCCAATACAAGAGGGTCGCCAAGTTCGAACTTGCCCTAGAAGCCCCTTTGAAACCTTGGCTGACGGTCAGAGACGCGCTTGACGGCATCCCGCATCCGGCCACCGGCCATGACATTTCCGACCATATTTTCCGCGATGGCGCGCGCCGCTATCCCGGCCACACGGGCAGTTACATCGACCTGCCTGCAAAAACGCTCAAGGCGGGCGGGCATGGTGTGCCTGGCGGTGAAAATATGATCCGCTATGAAGATGGAACGGTTCGCTACTTCACCGTCTTTGAAGGCAAGTTGCTGCAAACATTTTCACCAGATTTCTGTGTCACGGGTGCTTGGGGTGAAGGTATGCGTCAAATTGGAAATGCCGTTCCCACGTTGTTAGCACAGAGGTTAGGGTGCCAATTGATATCTGCGTTGTCGAATCCAAGCTGGAATAGCATTTCGGATAGTATCGTTAGGAGCAATCCGGAATTTGCTGCTGCCGCTTGATAAGCTCCGCCGCAGGCTTTGAACTGGGGTTCCTGTCAGAGGGATGATGCGGCGGCGTGTCCCCTATATCCCGAAACCGTTCAGGAAATATGGACTCCGGATCACGTCCGGAGTGACGGTGGAGGGATGACGAGGGGGGAAGTGCGCGCGGAGGCGCGCACAGCGATGGCTATGCTGTGGCTGGCCGCTCAAAGGGAAGCGCGCGGCGGCACGGCGATCTGTCGCGCATGTGGCTCGTCATACTGATCCTGAAACAAGTTCAGGATGACGAAGTTTTTTGGGTCCGCCGGGATAATAATATAACCAAATAGGCACAAATACCTTGACAGAGTAACGCTGTTATGGCACAATTTATTCAGCGTTGAGAAATGCGAGTCGGGGATAGCGGCGCTGGGCCAAAGCGGCTCGGCCGAAGACACCCACCCCTAACCCCTCCCGCAAGCGGGAGGGGGACAAGTGGGCCTTGGCCGCAAGGGTGGGGGGATGAGGGCTAACCCAACACCAAAATCCGTTCGCCCTGAGCTTGTCGAAGGGCTGCCCTGTTTTTCCTCGCCCAAGAAAGACAGCCCTTCGACAAGCTCAGGGCGAACGGTGAGGTAATTCAACCTTGCCCTCTAATTTTAATGCATCGCAACCCCTCCACCCCTGACCCCTCCCCACAAGGGGGAGGGGCTTGAAGCACACAACCCCTCCACCACTTGGCTGTGCCAAGCGGTCCCCCTCCCCGTGCAAGCACAGGGAGGATTTTTCACCCAAAAGGATACTCCCATGACACAGACACCCAAAGGACGGGCCGTTGGCCCGCGTGCCGCGCAAGGCTCTGCCATCACCGAGCACGTTATGAGCCGACACGCCTCCGCTGATGGCGGCGGGGTGCAGATACGCAAGCGTCGTGCCGGCACATTCACGCCCGAAAAGCAGGAGGCGTTTTTCGCGCATTTGAGCGAAACCGCCAATAATGCAGCGTCCGCGCGCGATGCGGGTGTCGCTGCCGAAACCGTGCGGACCTGGCGGCGGACCAATGCGGATTTTCGCAAACGGTGGGAACGTTCGCTGGCCGACGGCTATGCCGACCTGGAAATGAAGCTGTTGGCGGTGGCGCTATTTGGGGCGCAGAGCACGACCGTAACGAGCACCGACAAAGAAGGTAAGCGCACAGTTGAGCGCAAAGGGGACCGCCCCGAGGTGATGATCAAGGTGGCAAAAATGAACGGCGAAGCGGTTGCCGCTGCAAGGGTGCGCGAGGCAGAGGCGCTGCGCATCGCGGGCCAGCCGCCCGTGGCCAAGCTGTGGGAGCTGGTTGACCGGATGCGCGAGCGGGCCGTTATGTTGCTGGAAGCGCCAAAGGACGAGAGCGATGACGGGGTATGAGCATGACCTGTCGTTGAGACAGATGATCGAGCGCATGCCGCCCGATAGAATGGAGGCGTTCGCGGCCGAATTTGCCGACGTGCTGGTGTGGCTGGACGCTAACCCATGGGTTGGTAACGCCCGCCCGTCGCAGCGCGAACCGCTGGGTGACTGGCGGTTGTGGCTGATGATGGCGGGGCGCGGATTTGGCAAAACGCGCGCGGGGGCCGAATGGATCGACGCACTGGCGCGCGCCAACCCCGGCATCCGCATCGCCCTGGTCGGGGCGAGCCATGACGATGTGCGCAATGTGATGGTCGAGGGAGAGAGCGGGATCATGAACCTGGTTGGTTCGGGGCCGCGCCCAATCTATAAACCCGCGTTGCGGCGGATCATCTGGCCCGGCCATGCGATGGCGATATGTTACAGCGCGGCGGAACCGGAAGGCCTGCGCGGGCCGCAGCACCATTACGCCTGGGCCGACGAAGTGGCGCGGTGGGGCGCGAGCATCGGCGACGGTGGCAGGCGCGGGCTTGCGGCGTGGGACAATTTGATGATGGGGATGCGGCTGGGCCCGCACCCGCGCGTGCTGGCAACGACAACGCCGCGTGCGCTGCCGTTGGTGCGCAAGATTTTGGCGGTGCCAGACAAGGCACTGAGCGGCGGCGCGACCCACGCCAATGCGGATAATTTGCCCGCCAGTTTCATCGCCGCGATGGAGGCCAATTATGGCGGGACCATGCTGGGGCGGCAGGAAATCGGCGGCGAATTGATTGCGGATGTCGAGGGGGCGCTGTGGACGCGAGCGGGGATCGAGGAATGCCGGGTCGATGCAGGTTTGCTCGACGAGGAGGCGCTGGCGCGGGTGGTGATCGGCGTCGATCCGCCAGCATCGAAGGGTGGCGATGCGTGCGGGATTGTGGTTTGTGCGCGGATGAATGACGGGGCCCTTTCTGCGCTTTCCCACCCGCAGGCGGGCGCGCGTTATGCGGTGATCGCCGACGAAAGCGTCGAACATGCGACGCCCGAACGCTGGGCCGCTGCGGTGGTGGCGGCTGCGCACCGCTGGCGGGCCGAGCGCGTGGTCGCGGAGGTCAATAATGGCGGCGATATGGTGGTGAGCGTGCTGCGTGCCGTGGACCCCGATTTGCCGGTGATGACGGTGCATGCGCGGCGCGGTAAATCGGAGCGGGCGGAGCCGATTGCGATCAATTATAGCGCGGGCCGTGTGTGCCATATCGGTTCGTTCGCCAAACTGGAGGACCAGATGTGCGGGATGATGGGCGGCGGCGACTATGCCGGGCCGGGGCGCTCCCCCGACCGCGCCGACGCGCTGGTGTGGGCGCTGCATTCGCTGATGGAACAGCGCGGCGACGGGCCGCACGTGTGGGGTTTGTGAGGGGGGTAACAAAATATTTGTAAGCAGAACGCTAACATTGTAGGTAATACAAGGTGTATTAGAGTCGCGTTCAATGCGGAAAGGAGATTCCTAATGGCAGTTATATCGAACACATTCGGCGGACTCCATTTATCCGGAGCCGATGCGACCAAGTTTCGCAACCAAACCCGTGCCCGCACCAAAAGTGAGGCTGCGCGTCGTTCGATGGACGAAGGTGTCGTGGCGGCACAAGAGTTTCTCAAAAACGGACGCGTTGTTGTTGCCTGACATTATGGGTTGCGATTACGCGATCTGATGGCCAGCGAACACATAATCATCAAGCGACTAGAATCGGCGGCTGAGGATCAGGTCAGCGGTTTCCGGTTGAGCGAGACGGATGATCAACCGCTCAAAACTTTCATTCGAAGGGAAGCGTGGAAGTCTGCTCAAGCGTCGATAACCCAAACCTATGTCGCCAAGTTTGAAAGCCAACCCCAAGTGATTGCCTATATCACGCTGATGTGCGCCGAGATCAAGTTGGATGATGGTTATTCGATAGCCGACAAGGAAAGCGTGAACAGATACATATTTCAACCCGCCGTGCGCATCGCACGATTAGCCTGCGCTGACGGCTATCAGCGAATGGGGTTGGGCAGAAAATTGGTAGAACTAGCCATCGGGTTAGCGAAGGCAGCCATTATGCCGAATGTCGGTTGCCGTTTCATCATCCTCGATGCGAAACAAAAGTCCGTCGAGTTTTATCAAAAGTTGGGGTTCAGGCTGCTCGAAACCAAAAGCAATCGATTGTCGCACAACCCCGTAATGTTTATGGATTTGCGCAACGGCGGTTGAAATTGCGTTGCGTAAGCTATGGGATAATAAGGAACAAATCATGAACATATTCGGCTTTAAGTCGCGTCGCACGGCGGCGCGATTAGCTCCCGTGCGCCCGCTTGGCTGGGTGGGGGACATCTATGCGCGCAGTGCCAGTCCGACGGGACGTAATATCACCGAGCAAATCCGCGCCGCCTATGCGCATAATCCGGTGGCGCAACGCTGTTGCCGCCTCGTCGCCGAAGCGGTGGCGGGAACGCCGCTGTTGATCGATGACGCAAGCGTGGCGGCGCTGCTGTGCGAACGCGCGGGCGGGCAAGTGTTGCTGGAAAGCGTGGCGACGCAGCTGATGCTGCACGGCAATGCCTATGTGCAATTGCTGCCCGGCGCGGGTGAGCTTCCCGCAGAATTATACGCGCTTCGCCCCGAACGGGTGAGCGTCGAGCTCGACGCACAGGGCTGGCCCGCCGCCTTTGCTTACCGTGTCGGTGGGCAGGTGCAGCGGCTCGACGCATGCGACGCGCTGGGCCGGACGAGCGTGGTGCACATCCACACTATCAACCCGATCGACGACCATTATGGCCTAGGCTGCCTGTCCGCAGCGGCGCAGGCGGTGGCGATTCACAACAGCGCGGGGGCGTGGAACCATGCGCTGCTCGACAATGCGGCGCGGCCATCCGGCGCGCTGGTCTATGACGCGGGCGACAAGGGGGCGGCGCTGTCAGCTGTGCAATTCGAGCGGCTCAAGGCCGAGATGGCGGCGCAGTTTCAAGGCAGCGCCAACGCCGGGCGGCCAATGCTGCTGGAGGGGGGCCTCAGGTGGCAGGCGATCAGCATGACCCCGGCGGAGATGGATTTCCTGTCGCTCAAAGACAGCGCGGCGCGCGACATTGCGATGGCGTTCGGGGTGCCGCCGATGTTGATCGGCATCCCCGGCGACGCGACCTATGCCAATTACCGCGAGGCATCAAAAGCGCTGTGGCGACAGACGGTGTTGCCGATGCTCGGCACGATATTGGCGAGTTTGAAACAAGGGCTGGCGACGTGGGGCGAGGTGGGGCGGATGACGCCCGCGCTCGATCATATTTCCGCGCTGAGTGAGGACCGCGAACGACTGTGGAACCAGGTCAGCGCGGCGGATTTTCTGAGTGTGGATGAGAAGCGCGCGGTGCTGGGTTTTGGGGAGTCAGTCCGATAACTTGCTGTTAGTAAAAACGATGCTATATAAACATTGCGGTTGAGAGTCCTGCCGTAGTAGGACGTTGAGAGCATGTCTCTCACTCGGCCGCCTTTTTTATGTATCTGCTCTATCTAGACGATTCCGGAAGCGTCGGGAATGCGACCGACCGCCACGTTATTTTGGCTGGACTTGCTGTCCATGAGCGGCGTGTTCACTGGCTGTCCAAGGAAATGGATGCGCTCGCTAAAAAATATTGGCCTGATTCCAACAATATAGAATTTCGAGGAACCGATATTCGAGGTGGTAAAAAACACTGGCGGGGACTTGCAAAAGCGCAGCGGGTCGAAGCATATTCAGACGCTTTGAGAATTCTAGCGCGTTCGGCACCAGACGGTGTGAGGCTATTCGGTGTTGCGGTTCACAAAGCGTCCTGCGCACCTAGCGCTGAAAAACCATCGCCAGAAGATCCGATGGAATATGCATTTGAGCAGTGTTTGAGCAGGTTTGATTACTTTCTGACCAGATTGCATCGCAAGAATGACACGCAGCGAGGACTGATCATTCTGGACAAGAGTTCTTATGAAACCTCTTTGCAAGGCTTGGCTCGCGATTTCGCCATCGATGGGCACAGGTGGGGCAACCTGCACAATGTCGCAGAGGTTCCGTTATTCGTGGATTCAAAGGCAACACGAATGATTCAATTTGCCGACCTCATTGCTCATGCCCTCAGGCTCTACTTTGAAATTGGCGACGACACCTATTTTGACATTATCAAAGATCGTTTCGATCATGTTGGCGGGCAAGTCCATGGGCTAATGCATCGTCGACCTGTCAGCGAAAGCTGCGCGTGCTTTTATTGCAGACAACGCCCGATTTAATATCGGACCATATTCGTTTCATTTCGGGCCGCTTGCGGCCCTTTTTTTATGGGAAAATTGATATGTTGGAGGAAATCGCGCAGCTCTCCACCCTGCTCGAACAAGCGAGCGAGGCGGGGGCAGAGCGGGCGCTGGAGCGGCTGGGGCTGACCGACGCCAGTGCGCGTGAAGACATCCACGAACTGCGCGAGCTGCTGAGCGCGTGGCGCGACGCCAAACGCAGCGCGTGGCGCGCTATGGTCGATTGGGTCGTGCGCGGGTGCCTTGCGCTATTGCTCATCGCCCTAGCGGTGAAGTTCGGTTTTGGCGGGCATTTGCGGTGAAGTTCACCGGATATGCCGCGCTGTTCGACGTTGCGGATCGCGGCGGTGATGTGATCCGGCGCGGTGCTTTTGGCGATGCGGGCGCGCCGATACCGTTGCTTTGGCAGCACGACCCCAAGCGGCGCAT
>JBBTFY010000122.1:0-14345 GCA_038041635.1 Pseudomonadota bacterium | reverse complement strand
CGCAGGAGCACAAGTGGGGGTGGGTGATCAACAATGTCAAAAGAGCCGGATTCGTGAAACAGTCCACACTTTACCATGGCAAAAACCCTGTAGGAAAGACTTTATTATAGCAGTCCGTAGACCAGCTCCTGCGGGCGGCACAGGCGTGCGCCTTTGTCGGTCCGCACGAACGGGCGGTTAACATAAGCGGGGTTGGCGGCCATCGCATCGAGAATTGCGCTCTCCGACGCTTTGTCCAGCCCGCGCTCTTCGGCATCGGTGCCGCGCAAACGCAAGGCTTCGCGCGGGGTCAGGCCAGCGGTCGTGATAAGATCTGCAATTTCCGAGCGCGAATAGGGATGGTCGAGATAGCGGATGACCATGAGGTCGATTCCAGCCGCTTCCTCCAATATCGCCAGAGTCTTGCGTGACGTGCCGCAATCGGGGTTATGCCAAATCACTGCCTTCATGCCTCGCCCTCCATCGCGGCAACCGCTTCGCTATGCCGTTTCCCATTATGGACATAATGCGCGGTGCCCATCCGCATCTCCGCAATCGCGCGTTCATTCAGATCACGCATCTTGGTGGCGGGGCGACCGCCCCATAGTTCGCCGCTGGCCACGCGCTTGCCCTGCGTCAGCATCGCGCCCGCCGCGAGCATCGCGTCGCCTTCGATCACGCAACCATTCATGACGATGCTGGAGAGGCCCACGAACGCCCGGTCAAGCAATGTGCATCCGTGCAGCATCACCATATGCCCGACCAGCACATCGTCGCCGATCAGCAGCGGGAAGCCCGCATCGCAATGAAGGACACTGCCGTCCTGAATGTTGCTGCGCGCACCTATGCTGATGCGGTCAACGTCGGCGCGCACCACACAATTATACCAGATGCTGGCTTCTTCGCCGATCATCACATCGCCGATAAGGACACAGCCCGGCGCGATAAATGCGCTGTCCGCGATGCGCGGCACTTTGCCGTCAATGGCGATGATGGTGACGCCTGGGCGTGTCACTGCGCTAACCGATGCCTGATCCATTTTACGAAATCAGGCTCCATCAGCAATGGCATGACCGACGCATAATCGTCGGTCCACAACCTCCCCGGTTGATTGGGGTCGAGCACTCGCCACGTTCCGCGTCCATTTGGTGCATCGGCCGTGGCCGCGACCAAGCGGTCGATCGCGCCTTGGCTGCGCGACATAGCGACCCAGATCGACCCCGTCCGCGCCAGTGTATAGTCGCTGGCATCGGGCATGTCATAGCGCAGCATCGCGTGCCAGCCGCCTTCGCTGACCAGCGCCTTTAGCACCGGTTCCAGATTGACGAAACGGTTGGAGATGTGAACCAGAACCACGCCCTCGCCTTGCACCGCGCGGCCATAAACATCGAACGCCTCGGTGGTCAGCAGATGCAGCGGGATGGCATCGGACGAGAAGGCGTCGACCGCCAGCAGGTCGAGCGACGCGGGCGCGCGCTCCTGTAATTTCAACCGCGCATCGCCGATGATGATCGGCACATCGGGCGCACATTGCGACAAATAAGTGAAACGGCCAGACTCGCGGGCCAGATGCGCCATCGCCGGGTCGATTTCATAGATTGTCCAGTCCTGCCCTGGCTGTCGATAGCAACTGAGCGTGCCCGTGCCGAGGCCGACAACGCCGATCCGCGCGGCATTTCCATAGAGGCGGTTCGCACGTTCAAACGCCAAGCCAACGCCCGAATAGGGGCCGTAATAGCTGGTGCGCGTGCGGTTTAAACCCTGCCCAAGCAATTGGGTGCCGTGGAGCGTCGTGCCGTGCGACAAAGTCCGCTGCCCATCATGTTCGCGGATAGTATAGACCCCGAAATAGCTGCGCGTGCGGTCGCCCTTGAACGAAATGTCGAATGTATCAAGCCCGCCAAAGCCGAACAGCAAGGCACATAGAGAAGTAACAAAGGCCAATCGCCAGCCAATCGCTGCCAAGCCGCAAAGGACTATGACCATGATGCCGATCACTTCGGGTTGTGTGAATTGCCCGGTCCAAGCCAAGCCCAGCCAATAGCCGGTGGATGCGGCAATAACCGCCAGCACGAGCGAGATGATGCGGTGCCATTGATGCGGCAAGTGAAGATAGTCCGCCCACGGAATGAGCGGTGGCAGCGGCAATAATATCGCCGCGGCGACGACCAATATGGGGTGTTCATAGACCCAATCGAATGCCATCGGCGCGAACAGAGCGCAGAACAGCCCGCCCATAACCCCGCCAACCGCCATCACCAGATAGAATAGGGTCAGGCGGTCATTTTCGGGACGCAGACTATACAGCCGCGCATGGAGCGATACCGCGACGCAGAATAACATGATGAGGCTGGTTGCGGCGCTCATCACCATGCCGCTGCCCCCCGACAGCAGGGCAAGTCCGCCCGCGAGGAGAAGCATCGCAGGGGCCAGCAGCGTAAAGAAATCAGCGAGCCAGCGCCGCGCTGCAAAGGCGATAGAGAAGCTGAGCAAATAAAGGCCGAGCGGGATCGCCCACATCAGCGGCATCGCTACCATATCGGTGGTCAGGTGGGTGGTGGTTGACAGCATCAGCCCCGATGGCACCGCCGACAAAGCGGTCCACAGTGCGATACGTTTCCAGCTTGGCGCCGGCGAAGTGGGCGAGACAACGGGCGTAGCCGCCGCATTGGCACCCGCCGCTGCCTTTATTGCCGCCAGTCCGCAAGCCAGCACCAATGCGGCAAGCAAGGCATAAAGCGCGGTCCAGCCCCAGCTTTGCAGGGATACCGACATATTGGGTTCGACCAGCAACGGATAGGCGATCAGCCCGCCAAAGCTGCCCAAATTGGACGCGGCATAGAGCGCATAAGGATTAACCCCCGGAGCGCTCATCGCGAACCAGCGTTGCATCAATGGTGCCTGTGCCGAAACCGCAAACAGCAATGGCCCGACAGACGCGAGCAGCAACAGGGGCACAAAAAAGAAGATGTCGCCATCCGATGGCGTCGCCATGCTCGCTAGACCGACTGGCAGGAACAGCATGGCAATGAGCAATAGTCCGCCGTGCAACATCAATTGTTGCCGCACCGCAAAACGCCCAAGCCAATGCGCCCAAGCATAGCCACCGAGCAGCAGCGCCTGATAGACCAGCATCGCGCTGTTCCACACCGCCGGCGCGCCGCCAAGCCGGGGCAGCGCCATTCGCGCGACCATTGGTTGGACCAGAAATAACAGGAATGATCCGACAAGGATGGTCGCCGTGAACAGCCAGCGCGCTGAGCTGTTCTGATTGCCGCCACCGTCACTGTGCGCGGCTGTGGCGCTGGTCATTTCGGTCACTGTGTCCAATCCCCCCTGGTGATGCGGTAAACTATGTGGCGCTGGATCTCTGGGTCCAGTCGTTTGAACGTAAAATCAAGATTGCGGGCGCGCACCATGCCGATGCGCTGCATTAACCCCCATGACGCCGCATTTTGTGGCACGGTCATAGCGACGACATGGCCCAAGTCAAAATGATTGAATGCGAGGCCCAGCGTCGCCTCTGCGGCTTCACGGGCATAGCCCATACCCCACGCGTCTTCGCGCAACCGCCAGCCAATTTCGACATCACCGATCATCGGTGCATCCTCGGCGTCAACGCGTTTCAGCCCGCAAAAGCCGAGCAACTCTTGGTCGGCCAAGCGTTCGATAATCCAGAAACTAAACCCGTCCACATTTTGGCTGGCGGACAGGCGTTCATACACCGCATGGAACGATGCTTCGTCTTGCACCCCGCCCAGCCAGCGGGTGACGGCGGGTGTGTTGAGGTGCGTCATGAAGGGTGCAATGTCGCACGCGTCCCATGTGCGAAGCCGCAGCCGCGCGGTTTCAACTATCGTTTCAGCCATTGATCAAGCGCGCGGCATGCGCGGCGTGATAGGTCAGCACCCCCGAACAGCCCGCACGTTTGAACGCCATCAGCGTCTCCAGGACCAGCGCATCGCGCTCCCCCGCGCCCGCCGCCACGGCAGCCTCGATCATCGCATATTCGCCCGACACCTGATAGGCAAAGACAGGAACGCCAAAATTGGCGCGGACCGCTGCGACGATGTCGAGATAGGGCAGGCCGGGTTTGACCATAACACTGTCGGCACCCTCGGCCACGTCCATTGCCACTTCGCGCAGCGCTTCTTCGCTATTGCCGGGGTCCATTTGGTAGGAGCGTTTGTCGCCTTTCAGCAGCCCGCGTGAGCCAACCGCATCGCGGAACGGGCCATAGAATGCAGAGGCATATTTGGCGGCATAGCTCATGATCTGGACGTTGATGTGCCCGTCCATCTCCAGCGCGCTGCGGATAGCGCCGATGCGCCCGTCCATCATGTCCGACGGGGCCACAATGTCTGCACCGCTGCGCGCCAGCACGACCGCTTGTTCGGCGAGCCGTTCGACCGTTGCATCGTTGACGACATAGCCCGCATCGTCGACCAACCCGTCCTGTCCATGGCTGGTGTAGGGGTCCAATGCCACATCGGCGATGACGCCGATGGCATCGCCCAGCGCATCTTTGACGGCGCTAATCGCGGTGCACGCAAGGTTGCCGGGGTTCAGCGCCTCTTCGCCGCCCGCGCTGCGCAGGCCCGCTGGGGTATTGGGGAAAATGGCGATGGCGGGGATGCCTAGGCTCACCGCTTCGCGTGCGCGTTCGACGATGCCGTTCACGCCCCAGCGCGATACGCCGGGCAAGGATGCGATGGGTTCCTCGTCCGTCCCGCTGGTAACGAACAAAGGCCAGATGAGATCGGAGGTGCCAAGGCGGTGTTCGCGGTGCAACTCGCGGCTCCAGGCGCTAGAGCGGGTGCGACGCAGGCGAAGGCTGGGAAAATGGCTCATAGGGACTCTATTGCTGACCTGCGGACACAGGTAAAGGATTTTGCGATTTATCGCGCGGCGCGCACGGGCGCTGTTGGCGTGCCGGGTCGAACGACGGGCTGGGCCGCTGCGGTGCGCCGGACGGGGGCGAGCGCGGCCCCCGGCGTAACGCTGCTCAGTTCATTCAAACGCGCACGGAACGCAGCCAGTTGCGCGCCCGACAGCGCCGCACGGGTCGCAAAGCGCACCGATGCCGGGTTGACAGGCACCCCGCCGCGATACAGTTCATAGTGCAAATGCGGACCGGTCGATAATCCTGATGAGCCAACATAACCAATAATTTGACCGCGTCGCACATGTTGACCGGCGCTGACCGCGATGCGGCTCATATGGCCATAACCCGTCCCCAAATTGCCGCCATGGTTGATGCGGACAAAGCGCCCATATCCGCCAGAATAGCCTGCAACTGCGATGGTGCCGTCGCTGACCGCATAAATGGGGGCGCCATGCGGGGCACCAAAGTCCATGCCATTATGTCGCCGCACATAGCCCAATATCGGGTGTCGCCGTGCGCCAAATCCCGATGTGATGCGCCCCTGAACAGGTTGTGACATACCGGTGCGTTGCTGCCCGACGCCCGAAGCTTCGAACCATTGTTCGCTGCCATCCACTTTCCATGGCAACATACGCAGTCGCGGACGATCGCCGCGCACGAGACCAGCATAGAGCAGCGCACCGACCTCGGTTTCACCGGTTTCGGCGCGGCGATGCGCAACGATGATGTCATATTGATCGTCGGCACGAATGTCGCGGCTGACCGACAATTGCCCCCCGATGACGCGCAGATAGGCCTGCACCGCGCTGGGCGGTGCGCCTGCGGCACGTGCAGAGCGATACAGGCTTTCACCGACCCTTCCGCGTATCCGCAAAGGCGTGTCGTCCACGGCAATGGCGATACGTTCCATCTTCAGTGCGCCATTTTCGCGCGCCAGTTCCAGCCGCAGGTCAAGTGCGGCACGGAATGTCAGCGATTCAAGCGGGCGAGCATCGGTACGGACGGCGCGGCGGCCAAGCACGATGTTCAGCCTTGTTCCAGCCTCAATCCGGTCGAGGGGCACAGCGTTGCTGACCATGGCGGCAATGCGCTCGGCCTCTATTGCGCCGACACCTGTTCGCTCCAAAATACGCATAAAACCGTCACCTTGGCCCAAAGTGGCGGTCAGTTCTATGCGCGGACGTTCGGGCGCAACGGCAAGGGGTTGCACGGCGTCATTGGCAGCCATGCGGCGGCCCGTATCCGCACCCCAAGCTAATGGCGCGATGGTTTGCGAACGCGCCATTTCCCAGTCGCGCGTGCCCAGCGGGGCTTCATGGGCCTGAACTGGGCCGATGCCTGTCCATAATGCCAAGGTCATCGCACTTAAGGCGACCAGCGTGGTCATGCCGCGCCACCAATCGCGTGTCCCGATATCGCGCCCAAGATCTGGTGCCCAGTCGATTTCGGATAAGCGTTCGCGCCAATTTGGCAGAGATATGGGGTTTTGAACGCTATGTGCCATCGACAAAGCAGCGGTGCCCCGCGCAGCATCGTCACGATGCGTTTCGTGAATGATTATGCGAAACACCGTTGTTATCAACCCCAATTGCGACCGAGGCGCGCAAAATGAATATGCGCCATTTGCGTCATTTCCCTAGACCCACTATGGTTAATGTCAATTTAAGGCCGCACGCGCTGGTGCCCAGAATGCGGCGAGCGCATCATTTTGTGCGATGGATGGAATAGCGGACAGTGATAGCCGTTTTATGTCCCAAATCGGGACGAAAATTTTAACTTGCCCTGAGTTGGTCAAAAAGCGAGTTATGCGGCATGGCACTGTATCACTACACTCCGCTGACCGCCGTTCTGGGCCCGACCAACACTGGCAAAACGCATCTGGCTATTGAACGGATGCTGGCACATAGCAGCGGAATGATCGGCCTGCCGCTACGCCTGTTGGCGCGCGAGGTGTATGACCGTGTCGTGCGCATGAAGGGGGCAGACCAGGTTGCTCTGGTCACGGGTGAAGAACGGATATGGCCAGCCACCGCGCGCTATATCCTGTCCACAACCGAAGCGATGCCGCTGGACGCGATAATGCCGGGCATTCGCGCTGGCGAAGAGCTAGGGCCGGTCGCCTTTGTTGCAGTTGATGAAGTGCAGCTGGCGCAGGATCCTGCGCGCGGTCATGTTTTCACATCGCGGATTTTGCACGCGCGCGGGCGCGATGAAACCATGTTGCTGGGGTCGGCCACCATCACGCCGGTGCTTGGGCAGCTTTTACCCGATGCGCATATCACGTCACGGCCGCGTTTTTCCACGCTGCGCTATTCGGGGCCAGAAAAATTGGCCAACCTGCCGCCCAGAACGGTAATAGTCGCATTTTCGGCGGATGAAGTCTATTCGATTGCCGAGGGGTTACGCCGTATATCGGGCGGTGCCGCTGTCGTCATGGGGGCGCTCAGTCCGCGCACCCGCAACGCCCAAGTGGCGATGTTCCAATCGGGCGAGGTGGACTATCTTGTTGCAACCGACGCGATTGGCATGGGCCTCAACCTTGACATCGACCATGTCGTTTTTGCCGGATTGCACAAGTTTGACGGGATTGAATCCCGGCGATTGACCCCACCGGAAATGGCTCAAATCGCGGGCCGTGCGGGACGCCATCAGCGCGACGGCAGCTTTGGGTCGCTCAGCGGCCATGGTGTCTTCTCTCCCGACGAGGTCGAAGCGGTTGAGGATCATCGCTTTGACCCGTTGCCCTTTGTCTATTGGCGCGAACCCAATCCAGCAATGAATAGCATCAATGCCCTGATCGCCGATCTGGAAAAAGCGCCAACACAGCCGATGCTGCGCAGCGCGCCTGATGCCAGCGATCTATCCGTATTGCGCCATATGTATGACGAGGGCCAATGCCATGCCGCCGCCGATAACCCAGCGATGGTCCGCCGTTTGTGGGATGCGTGTTCACTACCCGATTTTCGCAAATGCGGCATTGAGGCGCATCAGCGGATGGTCGGCCATATATGGACCAGCCTGTCGGGCGGCGATGGCCATATCGACGCTGACTGGTTCCTCGGACAGCTTGATGCGCTCGACACTATGGACGGCCCGATAGAAGTTTTGGGCGACCGTATCGGAGCTGTGCGTAGCTATTGTTACATTGCCCAGCGTTCCGATTGGCTCGCCGACCCCCACGCAATGGGCGAAAGGGCACGCGATGTTGAAGCGCGCTTGTCCGACGCCATGCACGAAGCCTTGACCGCCCGCTTTGTCGATCGGCGAACAGGAGTTTTGATGCGTGCGCTGGGCCAGGGTGCGCCACCATTGGCCATTGAGGTTGATGAGGCGGGCGTGGTGAGCGCCGATGGGCAGGTGATTGGTGCGCTTGATGGTTTCAGCTTTCGCGTCGATCCGAGTGCAAGTGCATCCGATCACAAGATGCTGTTGGCGACCGCAGAAAAATATTTGTGTGTCGAGCTTGCCAAACGCGCTAGCGTGCTGGCTGCGTCGCACGAGGGTAATTTCACGCTAAGCGCGCTACCCGGTAAGGCACCAATCATAATCTGGCGCGACCATGTGGTGGCGACTTTGGCGCGCGGAAAACATCTTTTGTCGCCGCGTGTCATTCTCGACCCATCTTTGTCGGTGCTGGATGCCAATGTGGTTGCGGCTGTTCAATCGCGGCTGGACGCGGTCGTTGACGGGTGCATCGGCCGATATTTGCGCCCGCTTGTCGCCATGGCTGCGCGTGCACAACTGGGCACCACACCGCCCGATGAACGGGCAATTCTAGCGGCGCTGGTCGATGGTTGCGGGATTGTTGAGCGCCAGGAACTCAAAAACACTATGAAGCAACTGGATATTGGCATCCGCAATTCGCTACGGTCATTGGGTGTGCGGTTCGGTTTTCTAGACCTGTTTGTTCCGGTGTTGATGAAACCGATGCCGCTCAACTGGCTGACGGGGCTTTCGGCGGCGTGGAGCGGGGATGGCCCGTTCGGCCAGGGGCAATCGAGCATGGTTCTGATACCGCATACTAGTGCGCCGGATGCCGCAATATTGGGTTATCGGATCGTCGGCGACATGCAACTGCGCGTCGAGGCAGTTGAAAAAATGGCCCTGCACGCGCACGCCGCGCGCACGGGTTCCCCAACCATCCTAAAGAAAAGGCATAAATCCGAAACCCTTGCTCCGGATTTTGGTGATGCCAGTGCCGGTTCAGGCGCTGATGCCGATGCAGGCGCTGCTGCTGCCGCAGCCGATGGGGCGGAAATCTCTGCCCCTCTCTCTGCTGACCCGCCACGGCAGGGCGCATTTCATATTGACCCCGAACTGGGCATTTCGATGGGGTTAAGCCTGGAACGGCGGCTGTCCTTGCTCGGCGCGCTGGGTTTTCACATCATCGACATGCCAGGCGAAATGACGGTCGCGGTAGAGCGGGATTTGTGGTGGATTTGGGATGCGGGGCGGGCATCGGGTGGGCCGCCTGATCGCGATAAGAAGGTGCGCAAATACCGCAAGCGTGGGCGTGGGCAGCGAGTAAATGCTATTGCGGGGGGCGCAGATGGCCAGCCTAAGGGCGAACGCCCGGCGATGCCGCAACTATCGGATCAGCCCGTCATCAATAACCCCTTTGGCGCATTGGCGGATATGTTTACGGCCAAAGATAGCGAACAGGATTGACGAGCAAGGCGCGCTGCGCTTAGCAGGGCAATCGTCTAGCATCGGATAGCCAACGCGCTGTCACCTAAGGAGCCACCTGTCCCATGACCTATGTTGTCACCGACGCCTGTATCAAGTGCAAATATATGGATTGCGTCGAGGTGTGCCCTGTCGATTGCTTTTACGAGGGCGAAAATATGCTGGTCATCAACCCCAGCGAATGTATTGATTGCGGGGTGTGCGAGCCCGAATGCCCCGCCGAAGCTATCCTGCCCGACACCGAAAGCGGGCTTGAAAAGTGGCTGGAGCTCAACAACACCTACTCTGCGCAATGGCCCAATATAACGGTCAAAAAGGACAGCCCCGACGACGCCGACGAGTTTAAGGGCATGGCGGGTAAGTTTGAGGCGCATTTCTCCGCCGAGCCGGGCGAGGGTGACTGAAAGCTGCGTAAATCCTCCGTTTTTAGCGCATTTCCCGCCGCCTAGTGGTTCGATTCTGACATTTGCATCGCCCTTGCGGCAAACACACAGGAGCAAATGCCAGAATCATAAGAACCACTAGCAATATGGTGTTTCCAGTGGAACTTTTGAATTGAACATTTGAAACATGACCACGCCGCCTGTGGGACTCAAATGTTCAATTCGTTCCACTAGTAATTTTGTTACGAATCTGCTACTATCCTCCAATAGGCGCACTTACGGCCCGCATATTGTGGTGTCTGAGACGCTGTTCGGTGCAATGCGAATGCAGGATAGTCGATGAGGAGTGGCCCGCACTGGGTCGATAAGCGCAACGGACATGACTTTCTTGCAGCTATGCATCTGCGTGGCGGCGCACTGTCTCTGTTGCCGCCAAACTCTCTCATTCTGCTGCCCCACTCGCCATCCCCTGCTCGGTTGCAGGGCGGAAAGGATTTTTGATGACTGCCAATGCGCAAGCCTTTGATGTCGGCGATTATGTGGTTTACCCGAAGCACGGCGTCGGCCGCGTCATGGAGCTTCTCCATCAGGAAATTGCGGGCATGACGCTCGAACTCTATGTGCTGCGTTTTGAAAAAGAACGCATGACGCTGCGCGTCCCTGTGAACAAGATCGAGAGCGTCGGCATGCGCAAATTGTCGTCTGACAAAACACTCAAAGATGCGCTCGATACGCTCAAGCTCAAACCACGGGTCAAGCGCACCATGTGGTCGCGCCGCGCGCAAGAATATGAAGCGAAGATCAATTCGGGCGATCTGGTGTCGATTGCCGAGGTAACGCGCGACTTGTTCCGCCCCGATGATCAGCCCGAGCAAAGCTATTCCGAGCGGCAGATTTTCGAAGCGGCGTCCAGTCGCCTTGCCCGCGAAATCGCGGCGATGGAGGATATTGACGAGAAAGCGGCACAGGCTAAAATCCTCGAAATCCTCAACAAATACGCGCCGCAATATCATCCAGCAGTGGGCGGTTAGGGTCCGGAAACAGATCGCTTGCGCCTATGTGGTGGGCAGGGCACTATAGCGGCATGACTCTGTTTCGCCCCATATCCCGTGCTGCGGTCATTGCCGCTTTGTTGGTGGTGGCAGCAACGCCGGCGGCTGCGGATACGCGCCGCTATGGTTTGACAAGCTTTGACAGTATTCAGGTGCTCGGCGACATGATTGTTGAAATTGTCCCCGATTACCGCATCAGCGCGGTGGCGGATGCGTCGCGCGCTGCGCTGGAAACATTGAGCCTAGAGGTTAATGACCGGACATTGGTGGTGCGGCAGGTGGCCGAGGGTGCCTTTGGCCCGCGCCGCGCCAGCGATGGGCCAATACGCATCAGACTGCGTGTCCCGGCGCTGCAACGGGTGATGCTGCGTGGGTCAGGGCAGGTTAGCGCGGGCCAGTTGCGCGGCCACGCCATCAGCGTTGATGTCGATGGCCCGGGTAGCGTTAGCGCACGCGCGCTGCGCGGCGAAAGCGTTCAATTGCGGGTTGTCGGCACCGGACAGATTACAATAAGCGGTCAAGCGAGAGACGTGACCGCCATCACCAATGGCGCGGGCGGCATAAATGCGGCGGCGCTTATCGCCCGCGATTTGAATGTGCGCTCGTTCGGCACAGGATCCAGCCTGTTTGCAGCCAGCAATACCGCCACAGTCGTTGCAGGTGGCTCTGCTAATGTTGAAATAACGGGGCGCGCGCGATGTGAGGTGCGCAACACAGGGGCAGGCACAGTGGCCTGTGGGGCGGCGTCCCGTGCGCCATTACCCACCACCGCCAACTAGGGTCAGGACTCATTAATAGCGCGAACTGAGGTTTGAAGCGATTGCGTTCAGTGCAAGGAGGAAAGGCGAAGCGAATATGTCGATATTTCTAGGCTTTCTGACACAGCAATGGACGAAATCGGTCAAATCCTAAAGGACAGCAAAATGGCTTCCATCTCATGCCCAAATGCCTTTGAAGATAGTCCCGCTATCTCCTGCATGCATTTCGGCCCGATATGTTTGCCATTTTGCTGCCTCAGCCGTGCAATTAATGGGTCCTGACCCTAGGGTCCTGACCCTGACCTTTATGCACGGTCAGCGCTGACGACGGCTTCGGACGCCCGCAGCGCCGACAGTAAACTCATTAAATGATGGACGTCCGTGACCTCCAGATCGAGGTGAAAGGCATGAAAGCCACCCTCGCGTGACGCCAGTTTGAGGTTGACGATGTTGGCGCGTTGTCGTGCGATGATTCCAGCCAGTTCGGCCAAAGCCCCCGTTTCGTTGCGGATAACGGCTATCAATCGCGCGGTGCCGCCTTCGCTATCATTTTGCCAACGCACGTCGATCCAGTCGGCATCTTCGCCATTGGCCAGTGCATCGCAATCAATGGCATGGATTTCGATCCCTTCATCGGGGCGGGATAACCCGACTATGCGGTCGCCCGGTACCGGGTGGCAACATTCGGCTAGCGTATAGGCGACGCCGGGGGTTAATCCTTCGATAGTGATCGGCCGGGCGGTGTCGATGCGCACACCGCTGCGTTTCATGTCGGCGACGACACCGGGAACCAGCGCCTCCATCACTTCGCTGTCGCGCAGCCTTTGCCTTCCAATCGCAAAATGCAAGTCGGCGGCGGATTCGAGTTTCAGTCGCCCTACGGCTTGTTTGACGGCCTTGTCGCCAATTTTGACGGGCAAGCGGCGGATGATGTCGTCGAACAGCTTTTGCCCCAGCAATACGGTTTCTTCGCGTTCCTTGTGGCGGACGTGACGGCGAATGGCCGACCGCGCTTTTCCGGTTGTCACAAATCCCATCCACGCGGGTTCAGGCAATTGCTTGTCCGACGTCAATATCTCGACCGTGTCGCCATTGACGAGTTGGGTGCGCAACGGAACCAAACGCCCATTCACCTTTGCCCCAACGGTGCGGTCGCCCAGCACGGTGTGGACGGCATAGGCAAAATCAACGGGAGTCGCGCCCTTGGGCAACTGATGCAAAGCGCCCTTGGGCGTGAACGCAAAGATGCGATCCTGATACATCGCCATTCGCGTATGTTCGAGCAGTTCTTCGGCATCATGTGCTTGGTCGAGTATTTCGACCAGATCGCGTATCCAGCCTGCCTGCCCGTCTGGCAATGTTCCTTGCTTATAGGCCCAGTGCGCCGCCAGTCCAAACTCCCCCTGACGGTGCATATCACGGCTGCGCAATTGTATTTCGACGCGCATATTTTCGCCGCGCATCACCGTTGTGTGGAGCGATTGGTAACCATTGCGTTTGGGGGTCGAGATGAAATCTTTGAACTTGCCGGGCACCAGTTTCCATTTTCGGTGAATGAGCCCAAGCGCCCGATAACAATCATCGGCATTATCTGTTACGACCCTGAAAGCCATGATATCGGTCACTTGGTCGAAACTGACATGGCGTTCGTGCATCTTGCGCCACACCGAATAAGGGTGTTTGGCGCGACCGATAACCTCGGCGGCTATGCCGTTGACGGTGAGTAATTCACGTATTTCGGCAGTAATAATGCCGACACGATCGATCCCGCCCTTGGTCAATTTATCGAGCTGCCCCGTTATGGACGCATAGGCATCAGGCTCTAGCTCGGCGAACGCCAGCAACTGCATCTCGTGCATAAACTCATACATGCCGACTCGCTCGGCGAGGGGCGCAAAAATATCCATCGTCTCACGTGCGATACGGCGGCGCTTTTCCGGGTTCTGGATGAAATGCAGGGTCCGCATATTGTGCAGTCGGTCGGCCAATTTGACCAACAGAACACGAATGTCATCGGACATAGCAAGCAAGAATTTGCGCAGATTTTCCGCCGCCTTTTCATGCTCGGTTTCAGCAGAAATCTCTTTTTGCTCGATTTGCGATAATTTGGTGACGCCGTCGACCAGCCGCGCGACTTCAGCGCCAAAGAGCCGCTCAATCTCTTCGTGCGTGGCTAAAGTATCCTCAAGCGTGTCGTGCAGCATCGCGGTGATGATCGTTTGCTGATCAAGTTTGAGGTCGGTCAATATCCCCGCGACTTCGATCGGGTGGCTAAAATATGGGTCGCCGCTGGCACGCGTTTGACTGCCATGTTTTTGCACGGTGAACACATAGGCGCGATTGAGCGCGTCTTCATCTGCGTGCGGGTCATATTCCCGCACCTTCTCAACCAACTGGTATTGCCTCAACATCCCCCCAATGTGACGGTTTGCCCTATGGTTGCAACTGCTTTGTCGTGTCGCATTGCTGCGGCTAGGGCCAGAACCCAGTAATCGCACGGCTGAGGCAGTAAAATGGCCAGACCTTGATCGTTTCAGGTTGATAAGGCCTGAAACGTGAATCAAGGTCCAGCTGTAGTTGAGAGCCTGATTCACGTTCAAGC
>JBBTFY010000121.1:0-28005 GCA_038041635.1 Pseudomonadota bacterium | reverse complement strand
CCGTTGAAGGTGTCGAGTCCCAAGAGGAAGCCAACGCCATCATCGCTCTGGGGTGCAAAAAATTACAGGGCTATCATTTCGGCCGCCCTATGCCAGCATCCGACGCGCGCGCTATCTTTGCCAAGACATTGGATCTGCGGGCACCAAAGGTCGCTTAACACGCCTCATCGCCACTCAAAAACGCTTCGTCGTGGCACGTTCCGGCCTTTTTTCACCTCACCGCCAATCCGGGGCCGCTCGCCGCCTCGGCGTTGTGCGCTGGGTCACATATGGGCATTCATGATCCCAGTCGGAACACGCCGACAGGGGTCGCAAACCAATGGTCAAACTTGCACGCATAGCGATGATTGCGCTTAGCCTGATGCTAGGCAGCATGGTTGCTGCCCCGGCTTTCAGCTCATCCTACCTGCAATGTGTCCCCTTTGCCCGCGCCGAATCGGGGGTCCAATTGTTTGGCAATGCCCGCGATTGGTGGGCACAGGCCGATGGCCGCTACGCACGTGGCCAGTCCCCGCGCGAGGGTGCTGTCATGGCATTCGCCCCAACCCGCGCCATGCCCATTGGCCATGTCGCCGTGGTAAGCCGCATTGTTTCCGATCGTGAAGTGTTGCTCAGCCATTCCAACTGGTCGCCGATCAACGGTCGGCGCGGTCAGATTGAACGCAATGTCCGCGCACTCGATGTTTCTGCCGCTGGCGACTGGTCGTCGGTTCGCGTCTGGTATGCACCGATGGGCGACCTTGGCCTGCGCGCCAACCCCATCAGTGGGTTCATCTACCCCGATGCGGTGCCCGGCACTGGCTCGCTCGCCTTTGCGCCCGATGCCGACGGCACGCTGGCGCGGATCGTCGCCAGCGTCGGCAATTAAGCGGCGGGTTCTTCGCCCGCTGCCGCCGCATCCTCAAACCATGCCTCAACGGGGCCGGACAGCTTGATCGTCATCGCCTGACCAAAACGATCAAGTGATTTGCCAGCGGCAACGCGGATCCACGCTTCGGAAATGCTATATTCCTCGACATCGTGGCGCTGAATGCCCTTGAAACGGATGGCAACGCCGCGCCGGAGCAGTTCCCCGCCGAAATGCGGGCTGCGCGGATTGATGGACAGGCGGTCGGGCGGGGTATCGGTCATAGCCGCGCCTTTAACCAGCTACCGCCATGCCGTCTAGCCCACACGCCCGCTCAATCACGCAAATATGTCGCTCGGCCCGCGCCCCATCGGATCGGGGCCATATTGGTTCGGCCCCTTGGTTCCTTCGATGCAGAAAAATGCAATCAACACATAGGCCCCAAAGGGCACGAAATTGAGCAACCACCACCAGCCCGATTTGTCCTGATCGTGCAAACGGCGGACCGTGACCGCCAGCATGGGGATGAATGTGCCCAGTATCCACAGCATCAATATCAATAATCCGACAAAGAATAACGGCCCAGGGGCGGGTTGCGCAGTAGCCGATTCTGCAGCGAACTTGCCATATTGATTATTTTGCGCCGCCATTTCAGCCCACGGCATACCAGAAAACATTATGGTCATAAATATGGCGATAACGATCAGGTTCAACAGCTGGAACATCCAAAACTCTTTGCGCTGTGAACGCCCCGAAAAATCGGCGTAGCGCCGCAATGGCATGAGCATCCAGTCCATTCGTCATCCCCCTCCTTGTGCGTCACACTATGGCAGCAAAGCTAGCGACTGGTTTCGCAATGGCAAGGGGGGTAATTATTTTGGTCATGGCCATGGCTATCGGCTTTCCTACAGGGTTTTGGACGTGGTATAAGCGGCACATGATCCTGCTTATTACCCCTGCCCTTATCGGTACCGACCTGTGCGCCCGCGCCTGCGCGACGATGTTCGCGGCTATATCGACTCGGCTCACCGCAATTTTCCCGGCGCTATGCGCGACCTTTGCGAGCCACTTATACCCTCTCCCCCTTGTGGGGAGAGGGATGGCAGACTTGCAAACTTGTTTGCTAGGCGCAGCTGGGTGAGGGGGATATTCTCTTCATTTTTCCCTGCGCCTCTGCGCGAACATTCTTTCTTCGTCATTGCGAGGACCCTGAACGTGTTTCAGGGAACGCGGCAATCCAGATCAGGGGCGCACGGCACTGGATTGCTTCGCTCCGCTCGCAATGACGGGCGAAAACTGGAGGTGTATATCGTTGATACCACACCTCTGTAACCCGCAGGCGGCCGTAGTTTCCCCCGCACGTCGCATCAACCATCTCGGATTTTCCTGCAAAGACGAGCAACAAAAAACCCGCTAGCGGGAGCTAAGGGAAGGGCAAGAGGAGCCGGTTTGTGCATGAAAACCAGACCCACGCCTTGCCCTCGGCATGCGCTTATACCGCGTCGATTTTCCGCTTATACCGCTTGCGATCATTGGGATCGAGGAAGATTTTGCGCAAACGGATGCTCTTTGGCGTTACTTCGACCATCTCGTCATCGTCGATATAGGCGATGGCTTGCTCCAGTGTCAGCCGCTTTGGCGGGGTCAGGCGGATCGCGTCATCCTTTCCGGTCGAACGGAAATTGGTGAGCTGTTTCGACTTCATCGGATTGACCTCAAGGTCATCGGGTTTGGCATTTTCGCCGATGATCATCCCCTCGTACAGCGGCTCACCGGGCGAGACCATCAATACGCCGCGCTCCTCCAATGGGCCGAGAGCATAGGCCACCGCCTCGCCCGTGCCGTTGGAAATGAGCACGCCGACCGGGCGTCCTTCGATATTGCCTTTATAGGCGTCATATTTTTCGAACAGACGGTTCATGATGCCGGTCCCGCGCGTATCCGACAGAAACTCGCCATGATAGCCGATCAGGCCGCGCGACGGCCCGCTGAACGTTATCCGAGTCTTGCCGCCGCCGCTGGGGCGCATGTCAGTCAGGTCGGCTTTGCGGGTCTGCATTTTCTCGATGACGGTGCCGGTGTATTCGTCATCAACGTCGATAACGACCTGCTCATAAGGCTCGGTGCGCTTGCCATGGTCGTCCTCGCGGAACAGCACGCGCGGGCGGCTGATCCCCAGCTCAAACCCTTCGCGGCGCATCGTTTCGATCAGCACACCCAGCTGCAATTCGCCGCGTCCAGCCACTTCATAGCTGTCCTTGTCAGCGCTTTCGGTAACGCGAACAGCGACGTTGGTTTCGGCTTCGCGCAGCAATCGGTCGCGAATCATCCGGCTGGTTACCTTGCCGCCCTCACGGCCAGCAAACGGGCTGTCATTGACGGAAAAGCGCATCGACAGCGTCGGTGGGTCGATGGGCTGTGCGTGGATGGCTTCGGTCACACCGGGTTCAGCGATGGTGTTGGCGACGGTCGCGGTGGTCATGCCCGCAAGACAGATGATGTCGCCCGCTTTGGCTTCTTCGACCGGAACGCGTTCCAGCCCCTGAAACGAGAACAGCTTTGATGCGCGCCCGCTTTCCAGCACCTTGCCGTCATCGCCCAGCGCGTGAATCGCCTGATTGACTTTGATCCGGCCCGATTCCACTTTGCCGGTTAGGATGCGGCCAAGGAAATTATCGCGGTCAAGCAAGGTCACGAGCATGGTGAATGGTGCATCAACCTCGACCTGTGGTGCCTTAACGTGGCGCACAATGGTTTCGAACAGCGGGGCCAGCGTCCCTTCGCGCGCGTCTATATCCTCGGATGCATAGCCGTTGCGGCCCGAGGCATAGAGGGTCGGGAAATCGAGCTGTTCGTCGCTCGCGCCCAAATTGAGGAACAGCTCGAAACATTCGTCCAGAACTTCGGCGGCGCGGGCATCGTGACGGTCAATCTTGTTGACCACAACGATGGGGCGCAAGCCCAGCGCCAGCGCCTTTCCAGTCACAAACTTGGTTTGCGGCATCGGCCCTTCGGCGGCATCGACGAGCAGGATAACCCCATCGACCATCGACAGGATGCGCTCAACCTCTCCGCCGAAATCGGCGTGGCCCGGCGTATCGACGATGTTGATCCGCGTGTCGCCATCCTTGCCGTGCCACTCAACGCTGGTGCATTTGGCAAGAATCGTGATTCCGCGCTCCTTTTCGAGGTCGTTCGAATCCATCGCGCGCTCCTCGACACGCTGATTCTCGCGGAACGTGCCCGACTGGCGGAATAATTGGTCAACAAGGGTGGTTTTACCATGATCGACGTGCGCGATGATAGCGATGTTACGCAGGGCCATTTTGGGTCTTTTCAACTGTGTGAGGTTAGGGGTTGCGCGCCCCCTAGCTTAGATGCTGCATTGCGGCAACGTTAAAGGCGCACCGCACTCAAAATGCTAACCCCCTTGGCAGCGGCCTTCAACTGTATTATATCAACAAGACAGTAGGGGCTTGCGCAACGACAGGCGTGGTTCCACATTGCATGACGTGCGCAACTATGACGGTGAAAAGACGATGACCACGACCAAGATCGAAACCGAAACCGCGATACCAACAATCACGCTGGAACCGCCCGCGCCTGTCGCCGCGATTGCGCCCGACATGGCGGCTGGCCTCGTCAGCATCTCCGATGAACAGCGCACCCAGCTCGACGACCGCGTCGACGGCTTTGTCAACGACCTCGTCACCACCGATGCCAACAGCCCCGAGTTCGGGCAAAAGGTCGATCAGATCACCAATATGGGGCGATCCGAGATTATGGCGGCGGCGAACCAGTCGAACCGTTTTCTTGATCGCCCGGCCAAGGCGCTGAACCGCGACACCACCGTCGGCGCGGATCTGGTCGCGCTGCGCCAGACGGTCGAGGATCTGGACCCCAGCCGTCAGGGGATGATGAGCCAGAAGAAATTGTTCGGCCTGATCCCCTATGGCGGCAATGTGCGGACCTATTTTGACAAATATGAAAGCGCGCAGGGGCATATTTCGAACATCCTGATGCGGCTGTCGAACGGCAAGACAGAGCTGCTCAAGGATAATGGCGACATCGACATTGAACGGCAAAATCTGTGGGCCGCGATGGGGCGGCTGGAGCAAATGGTCCATGTCGCCAAAAAGCTCGACGCAAAGCTGGAGGCGAAAGCGGAGGAGATTGACGCCACCGATCCCGCCAAGGCCAAGGCAATCCGTGAAAGCGCACTCTTTTATGTCCGCCAACGCAATCAGGATATCCTGACCCAGCTCGCGGTCAGCGTTCAGGGATACCTCGCGCTCGATCTGGTCAAGAAAAACAATGTCGAACTGGTCAAGGGTGTCGACCGCGCCAGCACCACCACCGTCGGCGCGCTGCGCACCGCCGTCACCGTGGCATCGGCGATGTCCAACCAGCGGCTCGTGCTCGAACAAATAACCGCGCTCAACACCACCACCGCCAAAATTATCGACGGCACCGGTGCGATGCTCAAGGAGAATACCGCGCGCATCCACGAACAGGCGGCGGCATCGACGATCCCGATGGAGACGCTGCAACGCGCGTTCCAGAACATCTATGACACGATGGACGCGGTTGACACGTTCAAGCTGAAGGCGCTCGACAGCATGAAGACGACGATCAACACGCTGACGGTCGAGGTCGAAAAATCACGCGGCTATATCGCGCGGGCCGAAGGGCAGGCGCAGGCGTCGGCGCAAGTGACGGGCAAGGACAGCCCGCTCGCCGCGCTGGAGGGATGATGCGGACAATGATTTTATGCCATACCGCTCGTCCTGAGGAGCCATTGAGCTTTTCGAAATGGCGTCTCGAAGGACAGCGGGTCAACCCAATGTTTCGAGACGGGCCAATGCCTCGAGACGGGGCTTCGATAAACTTTGCCCCTCCTCAGCACGAACGGAGTATAGCACCGAAGCCGAAATGTGAGCGAGCATTGCCATGGTGAGCGAGGTTGACCTGCAAATCGAACGCGCCAATGCGGCGCTGGAACGTGCGCGCAACCGCTCACAAGCGCCCAGCATCCGTCAGGGACGGGCGCAGATAGAGCGGGCCAAACGTTTCGCGCTGATGCTCGGCGGCGGCATGGCCGGACTGTTCGCGCTCGCCATACTGTGGAGCCTAGTGTTCGGCGCGGTCAGTGCCATCGGCATCATCATGCTGATGCTCGCGGCAATGGCGATATTCATCGCCGCCGGGATGTTCAGCCGTGCAGCGGACGTCCGCCTCGACAGTATCGCACAGGGGCCATTGCCCGCCATCGCCGACAATTCGGGCCGTTGGTTGGCGCAGCAACGGCTTGCCCTGCCCGCGCCCGCACAGACGCTGTCCGACCAGATCGGTGCACGCATCGCCAATCTACGTCCGCAACTCGACACGCTCGACGCCGCAGCGCCCGAGGCGCTGGAGCTACGCCGCCTGATGGGTGAAGAATTGCCCGACTTGGTCACCAAATATACCGCCGTACCCAAACATCTGCGCGCTGAGGAACGCAATGGCCGCGTGCCCGAAGCCGAATTGATCGCAGGGTTACGGCTGCTCGACACCGAAATTGAGGGGCTGTCGCGCACTTTGGGTGTGGCCGAAATGGACAAATTATCGAGCCAGAAGCGCTATCTGGAACTCCGCTATCAGGGCGATGAGCAGGGGTAGGCCATAGGCCGACATAGCGTGCTTCGCTAGCGCTCGTGGGTGACAGAGTGAGTGGCGGCGCAAGGTGCTTCGTCATTGCGAGGAGCGTAGCGAAGCAGTCCAGCGAAGGGAAAGTGCGTCCGATGCCCAAGACTGCTGAAATACTGCGCCGTGGCCCGTGGTTTGCCGATTTACCGATTCCAATTCAGCAGGCCATGCTGGCAGCAGGCACGCGTATCAAGCTAGAGCCCGGCCAGCCCAGTTTCCTTCAAGGTTCTGGCCCAAGCGGATTGCATGCCGTGCTATCCGGCCAACTGAAGGTCGCGCATGTAGATCGCCATGGCCACGATGTGCTGATGGCGCTGGTTCGCCCAAGCGAATGGGCCGGTTTTTTATGTTGCCTCGATGGGCGATCGCATTTTTATTCGGCAATCGCTGTCGAGCCGACGGTCATATTCAACCTCCATTTCGCAGCAGTGCGAGCAATTTTCGAATGCGACGTTGCAACCTACAAGCTGTTGCAACGGCCCGAACTGAATGCCGCACGGGCTCTGGCCCGTTTTGCTATCATCGAAGCAGGAAGGCCGCTAGCCCAGCGGATTGCTGCGCGGCTGCGTGATCTCGGGCGATGGGCCTATGGCCCGATGATCGGGCCGATCGCAGCATTGGATCATATCAGCCAAGAAGATCTGGCAATGTCGGCGCACGCGTCGCGACAATCGGTCAACATGATCCTGCGCGATTTCGAAGCGCAAGGGTGGATTGCCACCGGCTATGGCAAGATAAGTGTGACCAACTCTGACGCGCTGGAAGCCTTTGCTGATCAAGGCACTTAGGGTCAGGACCCATTAATCGCACGGCTGAGGGGTGACGAGCAAGCCATGCCGGGGGCATGGCGGCACAGGAGCCAAAATGGCAAACATTTCGGTCTGAGATGGAAGCCATTTTGCTGTCCCTATGGGATTTGACCGATTTCGCCCATTGCTGCGTCGAAAAGTCTAGAAATATTGACATATTCACTTCGCCTTTCCTCCTTGCACTGAATGAAATCGCTTCAAACCTCAGTTCGCGCTATTGATGAGTCCTGACCCTAGGGCTGGCGACTCTAAACCAAATGTCGCCCAGCCGACACTGTTGGCGCGTCAAACAGCTATGCAATGCCGATGGAATCAAATGGGTGGGGTTATTCACGCCATGGCGAAAATCGTAAAAACCATATTGGCCATCATTGCCGCGATGCTCGCAGTCCCGGTGACCGCGCAAAACCAGGGAACTTTGCTGTCAGCTGATCCGGTAATCGACACGCCGCCGGGCATGCAGGCATGGGCTATTCGCTATGTCACTACAGATGACAATGGGCATTTGATTGAGGCAAGTGGAATGGTTGCCGCGCCGCGTGAGGCGTTACCGTCGCGCCCGCGAGACGTGCTGGCTTGGACGCATGGCACATGGGGGGTTGCGAGGGATTGCGTACTGGATACCCCGCGCTTGCTGACGCTAACCCCGGGATTAGGCGACGCGATACGCAGGGGAATGGTGGTCGTCATGCCCAATTACCCTGGGCTAGGCACCCCGACGCCGCATCCTTATCTGGTCGGGCGCAGCGCGGCGCAGGCTACGTTGGATAGCGTCCGGGCGGTGCGCGCGATATCTGGCGCCGCCGCCGGCAACCGCTTTGCTGTTTGGGGCGAATCGCAGGGTGGACATGCGGCGCTGTGGACCGGGCAACTTGCCCGGCGCTACGCTCCCGACCTTGAGCTGGTCGGTGTTGCCGCCGCTGCGCCGCCGACCGACCTTGCCGCCAACTTGCGCGGGGGTAGCGACCCTTCGGTGCGTGCGGTGCTGACCGCCTTCACCGCCTACAGCTGGTCCCAGCACTTCGGTGTGCCACTGACCGGACTTGGCAGCCGATCGACACGCGGCGTCATTACCCGTTTGGCTCAGAATGTCTGCACGACCGATGGGGGCAAGCCACGGTTAGGGACGATGTTGGGGGTCCTAGTGTTGCGTCGCGACCTGAGGAATGTCGATCTAGGCACGATTCAGCCGTGGGCACAAATTGCCCGGCGTAACAGCCCTGCGGCGGCGGATTATGGAGTGCCATTCCTGATTTCCCAGAACCTGCGCGACGCAATAGTCAGCGCAGAGGTAACGCATTCCTATGCGCGGCGGCTATGCCGCAACCGCGCACGCCTACGCTATATCGAACTAAGCGGCGAAGGTCATGAAAGCAGCGGCTTTGATAGTGCAGCCGAGACTATCGGCTGGGTCGAGGCGCGTTTTCGCGGCGATGCTGCGCCAAACGACTGTCGGCACATTTGAATTTCACAACAGAATGAGGAGAAATACGATGAGAAAGCCCGCTATAGCGATCTGTGCTGCCGCATTGATGTCGATACCGGTCGGAGCGTCCACGCCCGGCGAGTGGGATGCATTGAATCAGCGTGCCAATCGGGCTTGCGTAGCAATGTCCGGCCTCGATCGCCCTGTCTTGCTCGCGCAACGCATTAGTTTTTCCGATGACATCGGTGTTGAAATTCGCATGATCCGTGGACGCGACAATCGCAGGCGTACCAAGCGTTTGTTGTGCGCCTACAATCGCTCCACGGGGCGCACCGAAGTGCAGGAAGCGGGCGACTGGTATGGGCCGACAACAACACCTTGAGCGTGCCTTAACGCCCCCTGAAATGCCCGTCGCCGCGTCGCCAAAGCCGAATTGATCGCAGGGTGACGGCTGCTCGACAGCGAGATTGAGGGGCTGTCGCGCACCCTTGGCGTCGCCGAAATGGACAAGCTGTCGAGCCAGAAACGCTATCTGGAGCTGCGCTATCAAGGCGATGAGCAGGGGTAAATAGTGACAGCTTCAGGCCCGTTCGTGCTGAGGAGGGGCTGAGGCTATCGAAGCCCCGTCTCGAAGCACAGAGTTCGCAATATCCTTCGAGACTCCATTTCGATACGCGCATTGTGCTACTCAATGGCTCCTCAGGACGAACGGATTTGTGCGTCTTAGGCTGGATCCCCCGCGAGGACTCGAACCTCGATTAACGGAGTCAGAGTCCGCTCTCTTACCATTAGAGGACAGGGGAATGTGCGGGCGCGATATGCCGCGCCCCGATATGAGTCAAGATGCTTGCGCAATGTCGCCTGCGCGTTAGCATGACGCAATAAGATAAGGTGGAGAGAACGAGCTATGCGTCATGTGGCTATCGTCGGGTCTGGTCCGGCCGGATATTATACCGCAGAGGCATTGCAGCGCCTGCTTGGCGACACTGTCCGTATCGACATCCTCGACCGCCTGCCCGTCCCGTTCGGCCTGATCCGCACCGGCGTTGCCCCCGATCATCAGTCGATCAAGGCGGTGTCGCGCCGCTATGAAGCCGTCAACCTGACCGAAAATGTCCGCTTTGTCGGCCATCTGTCGGTCGGCAAAGATGTGTCGATTGACGAATTGATGGGCCTGTATGACGCGGTGGTGCTGGCGACGGGCGCACCCAATGATCGCGCGTTGGACATCGCCGGAGCCGACCTGCCCGGTGTCATCGGCAGCGCTGCCTTTGTCGGCTGGTATAATGGCCACCCCGATTTTGCCGCGCTGAACCCGCCGCTCGATACCGCGCACGCGGTGGTCATCGGCAACGGCAATGTCGCACTCGACGTCGCGCGCATCCTTGCCAAAACGCCGCAGGAGTTTGACGGCAGCGACATCGTCCGCCACGCCCGCGATGCCTTGGCCGACAGCCACATCCGCACCATCACGCTGCTGGGGCGGCGCGGGCCGCACCAGATTGCGATGACGCCAAAGGAGCTGGGCGAATTGGGGCATTTGGAGCGCGCCGCGCCGCACGTTGACCCGCTCGACTTTCCCGATGCGGCGGAGGACGCGCTGCTGGAGCCGGGGATGCGCAAATCGGTCAGCCATTTGCGCGCCTTTGCCGCCAGCCCCGTCGCCAAGCCGGTGACGATCGAGTTTGATTTTTACGCACAGCCCGTGGCGATTGAGGGCGACGGACGGGCGATGCGTATCGTGGTGGAGCGCACCCGGCTCGACGCAGAATTGCGCTCGGTCGGCACGGGCGAACATTATACCATCCCCGCCGGGCTGGTCGTCGCGTGCATCGGTTACCAGACACCGCCGATCCCCGGTGTGCCCTATGAGCATGGTCGCGGGCGCTTTGCCAATCAGGACGGGATGATCCTGCCCGGCCTCTATTGCGTCGGTTGGGCACGGCGTGGCCCCAGCGGGACCATTGGCACCAACAAGCCCGACGGCGCGACCATAGCGGCGCGGATTATCGCGGATAGCGGCGGCGTCGATATGCGACCCAGCGGCAAGCTTGGGCGCGCGGGGCTTGATGCGCTCATCGCCGCGCGGCACCTCGACATCGTTACTTTTCGCGATTGGCAAAAAATTGACGAGGTGGAGGTGGCCAGCGCCCGCGAAGGGGCTCCGCGCGAAAAGTTGGTTGAAATCACGCACATGCTTGACGCGCGCGGCGGTGCAACGTAATTACTGTAAATAATATATGTCGCAAGCCGTAATAATGTTTCGCATTAACATATATGCTTGGAGCGGCTAGTGGTCGACCCGCACGATTTTTCACCCACGCCGCCCGAACGGCGCGACACGGGGCGTGCCCATGTCGCGATTGAGGCGGATTTACGCAAAGTCGGGCGAACTTCGTTCAAGGTGCTGGTGACCGACCTGTCGCGCACGGGGTGCCACGCCGATACGCTGTCCAAAACCTATGTCGATGACAGGGTGTGGATTACTCTACCCGGATTTGCACCGATCGAGGCGACCATCCGCCGATCAGACCATAGCGGTTTCGGGGCGGAATGGCATTCGCCAATGCACGAATCGGTGTTTGACCATATCAAGGTGCGTTTCCCGGATATGTTTCATTAGAATGTGATGACGTAGCGCACACGCGTCATTGCGAGGAGCGCAGCGACGCGGCAATCTAGGGCAGGCGCACACAACACTGGATTGCTTCGCTACGCTCGCAAGGACGCTATGGGTTAGGCGCCTATCCCTTTGCAGTGGCGGTGATAAGGCGCTAGGGGGCTGCCCATGCCCAATTTTTTCCTTGTTATGGCGGGTGGCGCCATCGGCGCTGCGCTGCGTTACGGCGCATCGCGCGCGCTGTCAGTCACTGGGCCCGCGCCAGCGCTCGCCGCGTGGCCATGGGCGACCTTCGGCGTCAACGTCATCGGCGCTCTGCTGATGGGCGCGCTGGCCGCCGCCTTAACCCGGCATGGCGCGGGCGAGCCGTGGCGATTGTTCGCGGGCGTCGGCGTGCTGGGCGGGTTCACGACATTTTCGGCGTTCAGCCTTGAGACTTTCGCGATGATTGATGGCGGGCGCTGGGCGCTGGCGGGTGGATATGCCGCCGCGTCGGTCATCGCATCTCTCGCGGCGCTCGGCTTAGGCATGGCAATGGTGCGCGCATTATGAGTGATACAGCCTCGCCCGCGTCCTATAGCCCCACACCCTATAGCGACGTCATTGTCGCCGATGATGATGATGGTATTCGCCTCGACCGCTGGTTCAAACGGCACAAGGCCGATGTGACGCACGCGCTGCTCGCGCGCTGGCTGCGCACGGGGCTGGTCCGGCTCGACGGGGCAAAATCCGACCCATCGGAACGCATTGCCGCTGGCCAAAGCTTACGCATCCCGCATGTCAGCGCCATGTCCCCCGCGCCGCGCCGCCGCAGCGCCAAGCCGCTGACCGAAGGCGAAATGGCCATGGCCAACGCCATGCTGATCCACCGCGATGCCGATGCACTGGTGCTCAACAAACCGCCGGGCCTTGCGACACAGGGCGGCACCGGCACCACCGCGCATGTCGATGGCCTGCTTGATGCGTTTTTTGACGAAGATAAGGGGCGGCCAAAACTGGTCCACCGCCTCGATAAGGATACGTCGGGCGTTTTGCTCGTCGCACGCTCGGCTGGCGCTGCGGCAAAGTTTTCGCGCAGTTTTGCCGGGCGCTCGGCGCGCAAAACCTATTGGGCAATTGTCACCGGGGTGCCCGCGATGAATGAGGGGCAGATCGACCTGCCGCTGTCGAAACAGCCGGGCAGCGGCGGCGAAAAAATGCATGTGGACGAGGAAAATGGCCTGCCCAGTTGCACCCGTTACCGCGTCATCGAACGCGCGGGCAACACCTGTGTCTTTGTCGAACTGCAACCGATGACCGGGCGCACCCACCAGTTGCGCGTGCACATGGCCGCCATCGGCCACCCGATTGTTGGCGACGGCAAATATGGCGGCAAGGCCGCGTTCCTGACGGGCAGCATCTCGCGCAAACTGCACCTGCATGCCCGCAACCTGCGCATCGACCAGCCGTCTGGCGGCAAGCTGGAGGTCAGCGCCGATCTGCCCGACCATTTTGCCGACAGCCTCGCCTCACTGGGGTTTAGCGAGAGCGCGGGCGATGACATGGCCGCGCGACCCGACAAGCGCCCGCCGCTAACACGTGAAGGCAAAAAATCACAGGCCAAGGCGCATTCCAAGGTCATCCGCAAAGAACGGCGCGGCGAGCGGCGCGGACGCGGCGAGGCGGCCAAGGCAGCGCCAAAGCGGACCAAGCGCTAATGCACCCAAATGGTCAATTCCATTGGGCCGATGATGACGCGATGCTGGCCGCCATAAACGGCATGCCATTTGGGCGTATCTTTGCGACGACACCAATGGGCCCGCGCGTCGCGCACGCCCCAGTCATTGTGACACCACAGCGCACACTTCGCTTTCACTTGGCGAATGGTAATGCGCTCACCGACTGCCTCGATGGCGCGGTGGCACTGATCCTTTTCGAAGGAGCCAACAGCTATATCAGCGCAAATTGGAATGGCCCGCCAAGCCATTCCGTACCGACGTGGAACTATGTCGCGATAGAATGTGAGGGCACGGTAAGGAAACTGGGTTCGGACGACCTTGTCGCGCTGCTCGATACGCTGGCACAGCAATTGGAGCCAACAGTTGATGAGGATTGGACGCGGGCCAAAATGGACCCAGCGCGTTTCGAAGCGATGTTGCACGCCATCACCTGTTTTGAGCTCGACATCACAGCCATTCGTGGCACGCGCAAACTCAGCCAAAATAAATCCCAAAAAGACCACATAATGATTACCTCCGCTCTGGACCAGATCGGACACAGCGCGATGGCGCAGCTCATGCGAGACGCCGTCTGATGCCACTTAAGCTCGCGTTGTTCGACTGTGACGGCACGCTCGCCGACAGCCAGTACGCAATTGTCGCGGGGATGCGTGATGCCTTTGCCGCCTGCTCGCTGCCCGCCCCTGACGCCGCAGCCATCTGCGGGGCCATCGGGCTCAGCTTGCCGCGTTTCATTGCGACGCTCACGCCAAGTGCCGATGAAGCACAGCGAAGCGCACTGGTCGATGCATATCGCGACGCCTATTTCACGCACCGCACCGCCGCTGGTGCAGCACCCGAACCGCTGTTCGGCGGCATCACCGCGTGCCTCGATGTGCTGACATCGCAGGGCTGGCAGCTTGGCGTCGCCACGGGGAAATCACAGCGCGGCCTGATCCGACTGCTCGACGCGCACGGCATATTGGACCGCTTTGTCACCCTGCAAACCGCAGACAATCACCCGTCAAAGCCCGACCCCGCTATGGCGTTGGCGGCGATGGCACAGGCGGTAGTGGACCCCGCACACACCGTCGTCATCGGCGACACCGGCTATGATATGATGATGGCGCGCGGCGCGGGTGCCCATGCGCTGGGCGTCGCATGGGGCTATCACCCGCCTGCCGAACTGTCCGCCGCAGGCGCGCATGCCATCGCTCAAGCGCCCGATGCCATCCCCGACGCCTTGGCCCGTCTCATAGCCTCATAGGAGCAACCGTATGCCCGACCAGCAGAGCCAGAATGATCCCGCACGCACGCGCTTTTTGGCGATCAGCTTGCTGCGATTGGTAGCCACATTGCTAATCGTGTTTGGCATTGTCATCGCCGCTGGCCGCATCGACTGGATCGACGAAGGCGTCGCGCTCTACGTTGGCATCTTTATGGTCGGCATCGGCCTGTTTGACATGATTGTCTTTGTACCGATGTTGACACGGCGGTGGCGGAGCGGGGAGCGCAGCGGCGACTGATGCGTAGGTTTTACAAAGCGGTCGAGGTTGTCCCGTGCGCAGGCAGTGGTGGTGGCGGCTTCACCATTCAGCTTGACGGCAAACCCGTGCGCACGCCCGCACGCGCACCCTTCATTGTTCAGCAGCAACCACTCGCCGACGCTATCGCTGCCGAATGGTCGGCGCAGGGGCAGGATATCACCCCCGCCACCATGCCGCTGACCGGGCTTGCCAATGCGGCGATAGATTTGGCCACGCCCAACCCCATCGCCTTTGCCGCGCCATTGGCGGCGTTCGGGGAGAGCGACCTGCTCTGTTACCGCGCCCCCGAAGCGGACTTGGCGGCCGAGCAAGCGCGGTTGTGGAACCCGATCCTCAGCTGGGCAGAGAACCATTATGGCATCGAGTTCGCGCTCGCCACGGGCATCATCCATGTCGCACAGCCGCCCGCTACGCTGGCCGCTCTTACGGCAGCGGTCCATGCGCTCGACGCGAACCGATTGGCGGCGCTCGCCCCGCTCGTCACCATCGGCGGCTCGCTTGTCGTCGCGCTGGCCCTCATGACACGTGCGTTTGACCCCGATGCGCTGTGGGACGCCGTCACGCTTGACGAGATATGGCAGGAGCGAAAATGGGGCGCGGTGGATGACGCGGTAGAGGCGCGCGAAGCCAAGCAGCGCGAATGGCTTTCCGCCGCACGGTTTTTAGAATTGTTGCGACAACCGTAAGCTTACGCTTGACAAATCACTGCACAAATCGTACAAAAATCTATGAAAATCGAAAGCGTTCGTCACAAGGCGTTGCGGGCCTTTCTTGAAACCGGAAAGCCCAAGGGTATTGACGCCCGTGTGGCGGGCCGCCTCCGCAACATGATCGCGTTTTTGGTGGCAGCGGGCAGCGTGGATGAGTTTCGCATCCCGCCCAATTTCGGCTTTCACTGGCTTACGGGGGATCGCGCCGGAACGGCCGCAATGACGATGACGAAAAACTGGCGACTAACATTCAGGGTTAGCGATACCAAGACGCTGATTGACCTTGATCTGGAGGATTATCACTGATGGCAATCACACTTTCCCCCTATTTTGCCGTGCATCCCGGTATTTGGCTGCGCGAAGAAATTGTCGAACCCCAGGGTTTGAGCATCACCGACCTCGCACACCATTTCGGCGTGTCGCGACAGGCGATGTCTGGCCTGCTCAATGGTCGTGTGGCCCTAAGCGCGGAAATGGCGATCCGTTTTGAAAAGGCGTTTGCGCTGAATGCCGATACGCTGTGCCGAATGCAAACCAGCTATGAACTGGCGGGCGCCCGCGCGCATCAGGACGAGATTATGGTGGAGCCGCTCAGGAAGGCGGCTTGAACCATGGCTCCCTTTCTAGGGCGGTTCGTAGAGGCGACTTGATGAACTCTGGTGCATGGCAGATATATTCAAATGCCTTGCTTTTACCCTTAGGACACAGACCTTGTAGATGGCGGAGTGCATTTTCTACTGAAAATTCAAGGCGGCCACGCTCCCCAAAATTACTCGCCAGACCCGTCCACACGACCACATCAATCTGCTTCTCCTCGGCCCAACTCTTGACCGTTTCTGGAATAGCAGGCTTGCCGCAGCGGCTCTCATCTCTAAAATAATAGCCAACCCGATTCAAAATTGTGCCTTCACGGCACTTCAAATCACAAATAGCATCATCAGGGCTGTTTCGCCTGCTCATGGCATAAGCAACCTGACACTCAGCCCCATTATCTTCATCGATGACGAGTGTGAGCGCGCCAGATCGGCTTGAAGAAACTCTTGAAAACTCGAGTTGTAGTTCTGGGCCATCAGACTCCCAGTCATCATGCTGTTTATCAAATTCCGGACGCTCATCCCAAATAAGAGAGCCCCAACCAAGAATCGCTATTCTCATCATCACCGCCTCACCCCAAACCGCTCCAAAATCACCCGCCGCAACCCGCGCCTTTCGCACGGGCGTAAAGGCCCACCAATTTTTGGCCTCACCCGTTCGCGCCTGGTGGATGGCGGCGGCGAAGACATCCCACACGCAAGGGTCATGCCGCTGGGCGGTGCAGATTTGTATTTCGCGATAGAGCGTGTCGGGGTCACATGCGCTCAACTGTTCCACGCTCATGATGCCCAGAACGGCAAAGTCACCAAGCGTCGCTTTGCCGACATTGCGAAGATCGGATAATTGCATAGCCCCCCTCAATCCTGAAACTGCGGCGCGCGCTTTTGCATATTCGCCATCACCGCCTCAATCTGATTGGCCGTGCGGATGACCTTAAGCTGCTCTTCGCTCTCGGCGCGTAACAGCTCGGCATCGCTGGCGTGGGCGGTGAGATTTGCCAGCCGTTTGGCCCCGCGAATGGCGTGGGGGTTCTTGCCCGCTATATCGCGCGCCAGCATCATGGCCATGGCGTGCGGATCGTCGGCCAGATGGCTGACAAAGCCCATGGCAAGCGCCTCGGCCCCCGTAAACTCAGCGTTGGTATAGGTCAGCTCGCGCAGCACATCGCCCTGCACCTGGGTTCGCCACAGCGGAAATCCCGCCATGTCGGGGACCAGCCCCCATTTCATTTCCATGATCGCCATTCGCGTATCGGGGTGCGCGATGCGGATATCGGCCGCCGACATAATCTGAAATCCGCCGCCAAAGGCAACCCCATGCACCGCAGCAATCACCGGCACGGGCAAGGTGCGCCAACCCCAGGCGACATGTTGCGGCAGGTTCGCATCACCATGACTGCGCGTCATCAGGTCCATCCCCGAACCGCCGCCTGCCATACTTGCCATGTCGAGGCCCGCACAAAAGGCCTTGCCCTCGCCCGACAGGACCACGACGCGCAGGCCCGCCGTCCCCTCCAGCACCGCAATCGCGTCGGATATGCCAGAAAACATCGCGCCGTCGAGCGCGTTCATCTTGTCGGCGCGGATCAGGCGGACATCGGCGATGCCACCGTCCAGCATCGTGATGGAAACGCGGTCTTTCATATCTATCCTTTCACATTCCTCCCCTTCCGGGGGAGGGGAACCACGAAGTGGGGGAGGGGGATTATTTCCCCCAATAGCGATCACGCAGCAACCGTTTATAGAGCTTCCCCGTATCATGGCGCGGCAATTCCGCCATAAAATCTATCCGGCGCGGCACCTTCACCCCAGACAATTTCTCCCGTGCATAAGCGATCAAATCATCGCGCAAGGCATCGCCCGCATCGGCCATATTGACGGGCTGGACCACCGCGATAACCTCCTCGCCCATTTCCTCATGCGGGCCGCCGATCACCGCGACATCGGCCACTAATGGGTGCGTGACCAGATGGTTTTCAATCTCTTGCGGATAGATGTTGACCCCGCCCGATATGATCATGAAGCTTTTGCGGTCGGTCAGGAACAGATAGCCATCCTCATCGACCCAGCCGACATCGCCCAGCGTTGACCACCCGCGCGATGTGCGCGACGCCGCCGTCTTTTCCGCGTCGCCATGATATTCGAACACGCTCTCGCTCTCGAAATAAACGCCGCCTTCTTGTCTGGGGCCAAGCTCGCTCTCGCCATCCTCGGCCATGATGTGCAGCACCCCCGTCACCGCCTTGCCGACCGAGCCCAGCCCCTCGCGGTCCGCCAGCCGCAACCAGTCAGCCGAGCCTATGTAGGTCAGGCCGTTCCCTTCGGACCCCGCATAATATTCCTCCAGCACCGGCCCCCACCACGCGATCATCGCACGCTTGACCGGAACCGGGCACGGCGCGGCGGCGTGGATCGCGCAGTTGAGGGTGGAGAGGTCATAGCGCGTCCGCACGTCGTCGGGCAGTTTGAGCATCCGCACAAAATGCGTCGGTACCCACTGGCTGCACGTCACCTTGTACCGCTCGATAAACGCCAGCGCCGCCTCTGGGTCGAACTTGGCCATCAACACGATCGTGCCGCCCATCCGGTGCACGGTCATCGACCAACGCAGCGGTGCCGCATGATACAGCGGCGCGGGCGACAGATAGACGCTGTCCGCATTGAACCGGAACAGCCCCGCCGCGATCATCATCATCGGGCTGCTTTGCGCTATCGCAGGGTCGGCGGGCAGCGGGATTTTCACCCCCTTTGGCCGCCCCGTCGTCCCCGATGAATAGAGCATGTCGATGCCGGCGCGTTCATCGGCGATCGGCGTGGCTGGCATGACCGCCACCGCATCATCCCAACTGGCATAGCCAGCAATATCGCCGCCCCCAGTGGCACTATCTAGAACATAGCGCTCGATGCGCGTTTTCAGTTTTCCGGCCGCGCTCGCCAAACTCGCCGATACGACCAGCAGCTTCGCCCCGCTATTCTCCAAGATATAGTCGGTTTCATCCTGCGTCAGCCGCGACGATATACACACATAGCGCAAGCCAGAACGCTGCGCCCCCCAGGTCAGGCCGTAATAATGCGGCGTGTTGTCGAGCATGAAGGCGACGACATCGTCATGACCCAATCCGTGGCTGCGAAACAGATGCGCGGCGCGGTTCGACGCCTCGTCCAGCTGGCGATATGTGATGACCTCGCCCGTCTCCGCCGCGATGACCGCCGGATGGTCGGGCTTTTGCGCGGCGTAGATACTTGGATGCATGCCGCTCTCTCCTTCGGTCCCCATCTCGTTACTGACAGCGATGAAGGTTTGCGGGCGCGGCGTCAATGCGCCCCTTACCCCGCCCGCACTTCGGCGAGCAGATCGGGGTGGCGATCCAGCACCTTGAACAGTTTAACCAATGCCAACGGTGGTTTGGTTTTGCCATTCTCGTAGCGCGAGAAGGCATTCACCCCGCCACCGAAAATCTCCGCCGCCTCGCGTTGATCAAGGTCGAGTTTCTTACGGACTGTGCGGATGAATGACGGATCGACGATGGCGGCGTTCACCTGTTTGCCGAATGCCTTCATGTGCGCGCTAATTGCGCGCGACGATGCGGCATCAAACACAGCTTCGCCACATGCGGGGCAATAATCCCCCGCGACTCCGGCAAATACGGTTGCTTCGCCCTTATAGGTATAGGGCATGTTGCGGACATCATGGACCAGATCAGCCGTCCCGCAATTTGGACATTTCATCGTCATAGCTCCTTAGGGCCTGTGGCATGAGTGGATGCGGGCGTGGCGCGAGCCGGATTTCGTTCCTGAGCAGGAGGAAAGCGCAGCGCGTAGCGGGACTACGGGCAAGCTTTCCAACGCATTCAGGGACAAAATCCGCCGCGTCCCGTGGGGATATGGCGAAAATCGCCCATTTCGGCGTCGCACTCGCGCGACAGGGGACAGCCCTGTCTGCGCTCCTGCTTCTTGAACTGAACGATTTTCGCTCATACCACGCTCCACAACCACTCATGCCACAGGCCCTAAACGAAACGATCAGAACATCGTCGATCATAGTCAGTTTGAGATAGACATCCCCGGCATCCGTCGATGGCTGATATACGTCTTGCCATACACGGTGATCGGCATGGGTTGTCATGCTCTTGTAAAAATCGTGCATGGTCAGAGCGCGAATGAGATTCAGCATGTCATCAAAGTCAAATCCATCGCCGCCGCGCCGCTTAGCGCCGTCGCTGTTGCACGAACTTTCCCTTGTTCGACGAGCGCGTGAACGACAGACAGCGGGCAATGCGGTATGCGTTTCTCCATTAAAGCCCCTCTATCTGAAATTTTCCAATTTGGCAAGTAGGTTAATTTGGGTGACCGCCATCGCTGGAACATGATGCTATTTTGAAATTACGGTGCGCATCGGATCTTAGGGGAACGCCCTCTTTCCGATCAAACCTCACTCGAACAGCGTAGCCACCTTGGCTAGCACATCATCAAGCAGCGCAGCGGGCAACGTGTCCACCTTGCGCCCTCCTCGTTCCGCAATATCCAGAACTCGGGGCTGATCGCACCGAACAAGGCCGGTGGTCTTGATACCGCTAATCTCCACCGCAAAGCCGATGCGCCGCGCAAAATCACCGCCGTTGGTGATTGGTAAAACGACGGGAAGCTTGGTCGCTGTATTAAACGCCAATGGCGACACGATCAGCACGGGTCGGTGGCCCTGTTGTTCGCGGCCTTGCGCGGAGTTGAGTGACACCATGTAAATGTCGCCGCGCTTCACAGGATTTCCTTGCCCATAGCGGGCGCATCGAGCCATTCCCGATCCTCTTGCATCGCACCGTCCGAATAGTCCGATGCCGCAAGCAGTTCGGCCAGCGTATAGCGCGGTCGCGGCGATGCCTCGACAATCAAGCGCCCGCCATCAACGGCAATGCCGACGGGTGCGCCCGCTTTTAGGTGTAGCAGGTCGAGCAAGGCGGGCGGCACCGCCAGCATCACCGAGCCACCGACTTTACGCAGATTGGTTATGTGCATGTCACCACTCTCAGGAAATTATATATTCGTATAACATGGGCGGTTGCGCTTGTCAAAGGAAGTGCGGTGGGGATCCTTGCAATGACGATTCACTCACATCAGCCGTAGGCTGACCAGTCTGGCAACCGCCTGCGCACGGTTGACCGCACCCAGCTTGGCGCGCGCATTATCGACGTGGAACCGCGCGGTTGCTTCTGAAATCCTCAGGATCACCGAAATCTCCCAATCGCTCTTTCCTTCGGCGACAAAGGCCATGCAGTCGCGTTCGCGCCGCGTCAGGCGCACGGGGTCGGGCGGCAGGGGCGCGGAAAGGCCCATCAGATGCTCGGTCAGCATCAGCCCCGCCATTGAAATCGCTTGCGCTTCGTCAGGGGCAAAGGCGCGCTGCCCAAAGCCAAGGTGGCCAAAGCCGAGATGAAGCGATGCTATCGCCCGTTCAGCGCCATATGATGTTGCACAGATGACATCGCCTGCCCCGCATTCCGCCCATGCATCCCAATAAGTGCCAAAGCTGCGGTCGTGATGTGGGGCAAAGTCACTGACACGATAACGCGTCCGCCCTTCGCGAATGGGGATCAGCAACGGGTTCTGGTCAAAGCATATATAGTTGAACGCGCCGCAACCCGTCCACCCGTCGCGGGCGATACGCGCAATCACCCCGCCTGCAGCAAAATGGCTGGTCGATGTCAGCGTGGTGGCGGGGCGGCGGTAATGACGCGTCTGGCAATAGGTCGCACCCAGTGGCACCATCGCGTCATAAAAGGCACGGGTCGCGTCCACGGGCGTAGATGCCGCGAGCGCGGGGCCTGCTATGTCCATAATCTGTTGCAGCATAGCGCTTCTCCCGCGCGATCAAGCATAGGATAGGCCAATCAGGGCAGCATTCAAGTGTATAACTAATTCCGCCCCCGCGCGGCATATCTCGTCTGTCAACCTCTCGGTTTCGAGAGGTGTTTGCAGACGGCCACAGGCTTTACTTTGCAGCGCAACATTCAGCGCGGGGCACGGCATGGTACATCACAGTCGGGGATTATCAACAGGCGTAGGCGTTATCGCGATATGGGCGGCGTGCCAAACGAGCGCGGCTTGGGCGCAGAACGTGACACCGACGGTGGATTATCCAGGAACGCTCGGTGTGCCAGCAATCCTGCAACAGGAGCGCGGGCTTAATTTGCCCGTGCCGCCCGTCGTCAATGTCGCGGCAGTCAACGTGCAGGAGGCGATTGATCAAGCCACACAGCTCAACCAACGCTGGTCAACCCGTTGCGTTGGCACCGCGCCATGGGTCGCCAATGGCGCGCGCGTCATCCTGAGCGATGCAGCCGCTACCAATCCCTTCTTTTTCTGCAGGTTCGGGGTTGCCCACGATGCAACCGGAACGGGCGGGCAATTTATTTTCTTAACCACGTCCGAAATCCGCGTTTTCAATGTCACGGTCGCCAGCCTGATCGACAACAGCATCGGCAGCCCCGGCACGGTTGAATTGCGCGGCATCGGGGCATCGTCGGGGGGGGTGACGGTGCAGGCGACCAATCTGGCGGCGGCGCGCAGCTCCTTGTTACTAAGTGCACGGGCGCGCGACCGTCGCCGCTACGTGCTTGGCACAGCGGTACAAACGGGTGGCGGCGCGCAAATCATCACCGACCGCACCCTCGGCCAGACGCTGACCGGGACCGACACGTTGACCGCGCTTTTTAACATCATAGGGCCAAGTTCGGCAATCATCGGCACGCGCAACAATTGCCCCACCGCCAATTCGACCATCGGCTGCGCCGGGGGTGTCACTATCGACATTCCGTCGAACTCCGCTGCGCTCATCGCCCATGTTTTCAGCACGCTCTACATCACCACCAGCGTCGAACGGACGATCACCGGCGGCACGACATTCTATGACGCGCCGTTAACTCCGCTGCCGATTGGCGCGGTCCATGCGGCGGCGCAAAGCGCGGGGTTTGACGGGGCGGATCACTTTCTCTGGCGGCTCGGGCGCGCTGACCTTGGCGTATCGGACGACCGCCGCGCGCATGTCTGGGGTGAGGCGTGGGTCGGGCGCACACGCTTCGATGCCAATGGCGATGGCGGGCGGACCAGCGCCGACGGCCACGGCTTCCTGCTTGGCGCGGCGTTCGCTGTCTCGGACAGTCTGACGCTGGGCATTGCGGGCGAATGGGGCCGCACCACCCTCGATGTCGCTAACGCCCTGACGCCGGAAAGCGCGCGCACCGATCACTTAAGCGGCGGGGTGCATGCGCGGCTGCGCCAAGGGCGCTTCTCCGCCAATGCCGCCGCGATGATCGGCAGTGTTGATGTGGACAGCGCGGGCGCATCCTCGCTGGGCACCGCCAGCGGGCGCTATGATGCGACGATCAAGGGCGCGTCGGCGGATGCGGGCTATGACCTGAACGCTGGCGCGGTGACGCTGCGCCCGCACATCGGCCTTGCCTTGCTCGATTGGCAGCGCGGTGCCTTAACCGAAGTCGGCGGCCCTGCACCGCTCACCGTCGCACGAGCCAGTGGCCAGCAGAGCCGCCTCATGGCCGGGCTGTCGGCACGCGGGAGTGCGGGCGCGCTGACCCTCGCCGCTTATGCCCGCGCTGTGCGTGTGGGCGGGGATCGCGTCGCCGCCGTCACCACCTTTGACCCACAGCTTCCCGGCGTGCCGTTCACCGTCATCGGCCCCGACCATGGCCGCACATTGGGCGAATATGGCGCGGAAGCAAGCATCGCGCTCGGGGCCAATGCCCGCGCTGCTTTGGGCTATGACGGCCGCTCATCGGGCGGGCTGACCACCCATGCCGGCCGCGTCACCGTGCGCATCGGGTTTTAGGGGTAAGCCCGCACCGCCCATTTGACCTAGATCAATGACGCATCCGCCGCTCTAATTGACATTGATGTTAATGAACTTGCGCGGGTGCATTCATCGGGCAGGCACAGGTCCAACCTAGCGGGTCAACGATGGCAAAAATAACCTATATCGAAACCGATGGAACCGCGCGTCAAGTTGACGTGATGACCGGCGTTTCGGTCGCGGAGGGCGCGATTAGCAACGCAGTGCCGGGGATCGAGGGTGATTGCGGCGGCGGCTGTGCCTGCGCCACCTGCCACATCTATGTCGCCGACGAATGGGCGGCGCGCCTAAACCCGCCCGACGAGCTGGAAACGCTCATGCTCGGCTTTGCTTTTGACGTGCAGCCAAGCAGCCGCCTCGCTTGCCAAATCAAGGTTTCCGATACGCTCGACGGCCTGACCGTCCACACGCCGATGCGGCAATATTAAATCTAGATGGGAGAAAGACAATGACAGTGCTGGATATGGATACCGCAAAGCCGCGCTCTGACTGGAAAGTCACGATGAATCCCGACGATCTGTATAAAAACCCGATGAATGTCGCATGGTCATTCGATTATTTTATGTCGGGGGACAAGGTCGAGGACCTCTATAAACGCGCCAAGCAAGACCAGTGGAACAGCGACGTCCTCCTGCCATGGGATACAGCGGTTGACCCGTCCAAGCCGATGATGGGCGACAGTTCAAGTGTGTATCACCGCATGCCGTTTTTTGCCAAGCTGTCCCCGTCGCAGCGCGAGACTTTCACCGCGCATTCGACCGCGCAATTGCTGTCGCAATTCCTGCATGGCGAACAAGGCGCGCTGATGACCGCCGCGTGTGTGACGCACTCGGTTCCCGATACAACCGCCAAACTCTATGCTGCGACGCAAACGATGGACGAGGCGCGCCATGTCGAGGTTTACGCAAAATATTGCGACAAGATCGCCATCGTCTATCCGATGTCGCCATGGCTAAAGGCGCTGATCGACGCGACGCTGCAATCGGACCGTTATGAAAAGGTCATGATCGGCATGAACATGATCGTCGAGGGGCTGGCGCTGGGCGCATTCAACAATATGTATCGCTCGACCCAATGCGAGTTGCTCAAACAATTGACGTTCAATGTCATGCGCGATGAGAGCCGTCACGTGTCGTTCGGCCATGCCTATCTGGGCCCGGTCATAGCCGCGCTCCACCGCGATGAAGTCGAGGATCTGGCTGATTTCGCGTTTCAAGCGGTCAGCATTTTGGCGGGCACGGTGCAACAAAACACGCTGGCCAGCCGCGTTGATCCGGGCTTCATGGAGGTGCTGGAGAATAGTAATATCGACGCCGATGATTTTTTCAAAGGTGTAGCGGAGGCAAAGGATTTGGGGATCATGCAGGAGCTACCACCAGGGCAAATCCACGCGCTCAAGGATTTGATGTTACCCGCGCTCGCCCGTGTCGGGTTGCTGACGCCAACGGTGCGCGAAAAATATGTCGCGGCGGGTATTCCGCTGTACGACGATCCGCGCGTGCTGATGGCGATGGAGGGCGGGCATCCAATAGCCGCGTAAAGCACAGTGAATCTTGGGGCTAGGCGGAATCGCCGCATACCGTTAAAGCGCGCGGATGACCGATACGCTTGGCCCCATCACGCCCCAGATTGTCGCCGACCATGGCCTGTCACCCGACGAATATGCCAGTGTCCTCAGCGCCCTTGGCCGCGAGCCGAACCTCGTCGAATTGGGTATATTCTCTGTCATGTGGTCAGAGCATTGCAGCTATAAATCGTCACGCCTGCACCTCAAAAAGCTCCCCACCACCGCGCCATGGGTGATTTGTGGTCCCGGTGAAAATGCCGGTGTTATCGACATCGGGGACGGGCAGGCGGCAATCTTCAAGATGGAAAGTCACAACCACCCCAGCTATATCGAGCCCTATCAAGGCGCGGCCACGGGCGTGGGCGGCATATTACGCGATGTGTTCACCATGGGCGCACGCCCCGTCGCCAACCTCAACGCGCTGCGTTTTGGATCACCCGACCATCCCAAAATGTGCCATTTGATTAGCGGCGTTGTCCACGGCATCGGCGGCTATGGCAATTGCGTTGGGGTGCCGACGGTCGGCGGCGAGGTCAATTTTCACCCCGCCTATGACGGTAATATCCTGGTCAATGCGATGACGGTTGGCGTCGCCGACACCGACAAGATATTCTACTCCGCCGCCAGCGGCATCGGCAATAGCATCGTCTATGTCGGATCCAAGACGGGGCGCGACGGCATCCACGGCGCGACCATGGCGTCGACCGACTTCGCCGAGGGCGATGAGGACAAACGCCCGACGGTTCAGGTCGGCGACCCCTTCACCGAGAAGCTGTTGATCGAGGCGTGCCTTGAGCTGATGGCGTCCGACGCGATTGTCGCGATACAGGATATGGGCGCGGCGGGCTTGACCAGTTCCGCCGTCGAAATGGCCAGCAAGGGCGGCGTCGGTATTCACCTCAAGATGGACGATGTGCCACAGCGCGAGACAGGCATGACCGCGTATGAGATGATGCTGTCCGAGAGTCAGGAACGCATGCTGATGGTGCTCAAGCCCGGGCGCGAAGATTTTGCCGCCGCGATCTTTGCCAAGTGGGAGCTGGACTTTGCGATCATCGGCACCGTCACCGATACGGGGCATATGGTGCTGGAACATCATGGCGAAATCGTCTGCGACATTCCGCTTGGGCCATTGGCCGACGACGCGCCGCTTTATGACCGCCCTTACCTGTCGCAGGGCGATTACAAGGCGTGGGCGGGTGTTGCGCCGCTGGGCGACATTCCCGAAAGCACCGACATTGCCGCCGATCTGCTTAAGCTTATGGCAAGCCCCGACATCGCGTCGCGCCGCTGGATATGGGAGCAATATGACAATAAGGTTGGCGGCGACACCGTCCAGCCGCCGGGCGGCGACGCCGCTGTCGTGCGCGTCCATGGCACCGATAAGGCGCTGGCGATCACCACCGATTGCAACCCGCGCTATTGCTATGCCGACCCTGTTGAGGGTGGCAAACAGGCGGTGGCAGAGGCTTATCGCAACCTCACCGCAGTCGGCGCAACACCGCTCGCTATCACCAACTGCCTCAATTTCGGCAACCCGCAGCGCCCCGAGATTATGGCGCAGATCGTCGGCTGCCTGCAGGGGATGAGCGAGGCGTGCATCGCGCTCGACATGCCGATCGTGTCGGGCAATGTGTCGCTGTATAATGAAAGCAAGGCAACGGGGGGCGGCTCCGCCATCCTGCCCACCCCCGCGATTGGCGCGGTGGGACTGATGCAGGACTGGCGCAAAGCCGTGGGGATTGGGTTTGGTCTATGTGGTGCGAACATCTGGCTCGTCGGCGGCAGGGCTTCGCACCTCGGCCAATCGACATGGCTGCGTGAGATCCATGGGCGCGAAGAAGGGGCGGCACCAGTTGTCGATCTGCATACCGAACGCGCTGCGGCCGAACTGGTTCGTCTGGCCATAACGGACGGTCTCGTCGTTGGAGTTCATGATATATCTGACGGAGGACCGTTAGTCGCACTTGCCGAAATGGCGCTGGCGAGCGGTTATGGCGCGGACGTAAACCCCTATCACAAACTGTCAATCACGGGCCAAATGTTCGGTGAAGATCAAGGACGATATCTTGTCGCCGTAGCCGATGTGGGAGATAATCGCTTCTTTGAACGTGCGCGAGAGGCTAATATACCAATCACAGGTTTTGGTCGCGCCTATGCTGACGCGCAAACTCTCTGCGTTGGCGATTGCGGTGGTGGTCTTGTCTTCGGCGAAGTTGCCCTCACCGACCTGCGCACCGCGCACGAAGGCTTCTTTCCCAAACTGATGGGCGAAGATGCAGCGCTGGCCTAGGGTCCCGACCCATGAATGCGCGGCCTAGACAGGTTGACACTATTGCGTTTTTTGAAAAAATCGCGCCTGTCGAATGACGTGGCATGAGGCGGCGCTGGTCCAAAGCCGCCAAAGTTGACAAAGTTGACACCAAGGAAGCCTTTATTTCCGCCATTCCTTGAAAAACCCTACCCGTTCGGGGGGAGAGGTTGTTGTGCTCCGCACTTGATGCGGAGCGGTGGGTATCAGGGGGCCGCGCCTGCCTGCCAGCGCTCCGCTCCCCTGCTTATAGGGGGGAGAGGATTTTGGCTTTCTTTGCCCTTCCCCTAGCTCCCGCTAGCGGGGTTTGGTTGACACGGAACGCGGGG
>JBBTFY010000120.1:0-28841 GCA_038041635.1 Pseudomonadota bacterium | reverse complement strand
GCGCAGGAGCACAAGTGGGGGTGGGTGATCAACAATGTCAAAAGAGCCGGATTCGCGAAACAAAGCGCAATATACCATGGTGCAAAGCCTGTAGGAAAGCGCAGGCTGCACGAAGTCGTTTTGACCCTAATGGCCCTATCTTTATGCTGGATACCATAGCGCCCGGCACCGCGCGGCATAGGCTTTGAGGTTATCGTGCGCCGCCACCGCGTCCCGCAGCGGGCTGGGCAGTTCGGCAATCTGGAGATTGGCGATGATGGGATAGGTGGTGGCGTCGAGGCTGGTCGGCGACGTGCCCATCATGAATGGCGCATCCCCGAGCAAGGCCGCCAGTGCGTCAATGTCTGCTTTGCCAAAGGCATAGATTTCACTAGATGAATGGCGGCCAAGCCCGTGCCCTTGCAGATTGGCCCTGACCCCACGCCGCGCGAGGATGGGGATGAGCGAACGCAGGACAGGCGGCATAGAGCCGAAAAATATTTGGCGGATTTTAGGCCAATTCGCCTCATTGATCCAGCGGCTATAGACCATGCACCAGTACAGGCGCTCTTCGCACATCCGCCCCATCCCATGCGCAATTGCGCGGTCACGCGCCGACAGGCCGGCGTCGAAATCGACACCATAATGCGCCGCAAGGTGGCTTTGAATCATGGCGCTATCGCCGATGAGTTGGCCGCCATCGCGCAGCGCGGGCAGTTTGCCCTTTGGCCCCTTGGGCGGATTGCCTTCCTCCTCGATCACATAGGGCTGCCCCGACATTTTGAGCAAAATCTCCGCCTTCATGCAAAAAGTGCTGAGGTTGGGGAGGCCGAAGGCCGATGGAAATTGGATTAGGCTCAACATGGCGGGAAGGTTCCTCTTCATTCGTTTCGAAACGCGCTATACTGACAGGCTACTGACAGCATGGTGTCAGTAGTGTAATGTTACGTTGCCCAAAAGGAAGCCATGATGCGCCGCGCCGACCGGTTGTTCGACATTATCCAGTTGCTGCGCAGCGCCAGCGCGCCAGTGACTGCGCGCGCCATCGCCGATGCGCTTGAGGTCGTCCCGCGCACCATATACCGCGACATTGCCGCGCTACAGGCTGCGCGGGTGCCAATTGATGGCGCGGCCGGGGTCGGATATATATTGCGCGCTGGCTATGACCTGCCGCCACTGATGTTCGATAGCGACGAGATTGAGGCCATTGTCGTCGGTGCGCGGCTCATCGCAGCACGCGGCGATGCGGGCCTTGCCGCCGCCGCCGCCAATGTTCTTGCCAAAATATCGACGATCATGCCGCCAACCTTAGCGGCGCAAATGGCGGGCGTTGCCTTGAGCGTTCCCAATTGCGCGCGGCCAGCGGTGGTGGCGGAGCCACACGGCGCGGCTATACGTTCGGCCATCCGCACCACGAGCAAGCTCAAGATAAGCTATTGTGACGGCAAGCGCGCCGCGACCACTCGGACCATCTGGCCATTGGGGCTGGCCTATTTTGTTGATGCGACATTGATTGCGGCATGGTGTGAACTACGCACGGGCTTTCGCGCCTTCCGCGTGGATCGTATTGAGCAGTGCACGATATTGGCCGATCATTACGACGGGCGGTCCGGCGCGTTGCTGGAGGATTATGCCCGCACCGTCGGGGGATATGCTGCCGATCAATCTCTTCACCTGCGCATGTGAAACACAATCTTCATATCAATTATTACAAAATTAACCTTTTCTCTTCATAGCCGAGATGGTTAATGAACTGTGTCGATGCGTCCCACGACAAAACGACATATCGGAAATAGTCACAGCCGAGGGGAAAAGCGGCATGCGCGTGCTCTTAATCGAAGATGAGCCAACGACGGCAAAAGCCATCGAAACGATGCTCACAGTCGAAGGGTTTAATGTCTATACGACAGACCTCGGCGAAGAGGGTTTGGATTTGGGTAAGCTTTATGATTACGATATCATATTGCTCGACCTCAACCTGCCCGACATGCACGGCTATGATGTGCTCAAGAAATTGCGCACCGCCAAGGTTTCGACCCCGGTGCTTATATTGTCGGGCATTTCGGAGATGGACAGCAAGGTCCGATCATTCGGATTTGGCGCCGATGACTATGTCACCAAGCCGTTCCACCGCGAAGAGTTGGTCGCCCGGATACAGGCGGTTGTGCGCCGATCCAAGGGCCATTCGCAATCAATCATCCGCACCGGAAAGCTGGCGGTCAATCTGGACGCCAAGACCGTCGAGGTCGATGGCAACCGCGTGCATTTGACGGGCAAAGAATATCAGATGCTCGAACTGCTCTCGCTTCGCAAGGGCACGACGCTGACCAAGGAAATGTTCCTCAACCACCTATATGGCGGGATGGACGAACCCGAGCTCAAGATTATCGACGTATTCATTTGCAAGCTGCGCAAGAAATTGAGCCTGGCGTGCAACGGCGAAAATTACATCGAAACGGTGTGGGGGCGCGGCTATGTGCTGCGCGACATCGAAGAAGATGTTGTGGATGACCGCGAGGTCGCCTGAGTTTTCACCCGATTGGAATTGCAAGGCCGCTGATCGAAAGATTGGCGGCTTTTGCTATGATTGCTCATACGGTGAGAAAATTAATCGTTGATCCAGCGGCTGTTGTTCAAAACCTGTTCACGGTGCGAGCGTTGAAAGCCGGACCGCACAGTCGTGCCTGTGTGTTGAAGACGCTGAAATCCGATTTCGCTGTCGCATGACGTGATCTGCCCGCTGCCCATAGTGTTCGGTTGCAGCATATCTGGCTCTATCCGGTCGTCGAGTGACAGGCCGAATGTGCCCTTTCTTACCCAGCGGACTATGCCGCCGACTTCCGTGCCATTTGGCAGATACAGCGTGACATGCTCGCACGGCAGGACCTCAAGGTCAGACCTGACACCCATGCCATGCGGCGATAGGTTGCGGACGACGATCTTGGCACGCGGATGGCGGGCGCTGCTGATTTCGAGCGTCAGCAATTTCGATACGCGGACTTCGCGTTCGTCTTCGCTTTTGGCAGCAGGAGGAGTCCAATGCATGTCCATGATTACGCTGCATAACATCGAAATATGAAAAAATAGTGGATGATTGCGCCGCATTGAATTGCTCCCGCAAGTTACACGGTGGCGGGCCGTTACTATCCTATGTCGGCGGTGATTTTGTGAAATACCGACGGAGTTTGATGGAGACGGAAGGTGGAAATTAGCCCAAGCGAATGGGGGTGGATGATGCAGTGCTGCACACGCTATCCCGACCCGATCATTCTCGCACAATCCTTGTCCGATGCACCGACGCGGCTATCCCAAGGCGATAACCCTGTCGAACGGCTGTTGGCCAGATCACTGGCTGCGGCGCTGCTCACGCGAGCGATTGAGCGTTTGAATGTGCGCGAACGCGTTGTGCTTCATTTAACCTATGTCGAGAAAATGTCGCTCGATGAAGTGGCAGAGGCAATGAATGATGGCCTGACGCGTATTTATCTTATAAAAAAACAGTCGCTCAGCCATTTGCACAAACAGATGGACGCTTTTCCATAACCGCTCGGCCGCATTTTTTCAGTCGCGTGGCTGCCAGCGCCACACGCGCCACGCATAGAGGATGACCAGCACCGCCGCGCTGCCGATCACGACGGGGCCCATGAAACGGTCGAGCTCAGCCGCAAAATAGGTGCCCAGATAATAGCCGCCGCCGATCAATATACAGTTCCAAATGCTTGTCCCAGCCGCCGTGTAGAGGATGAAGCGCAGACGGCCCATGTGCGCGAGGCCAGCGGGGAGCGAGATCATCGTCCGTAACAAGGGCGTAAAACGCACGATGAACACCACCCAATGGCCATGGCGGAGAAAAAATCCGGCCATCGCCTCGACATCGGCCCATTCGAGTGTCAGCCAGCGGCCATAGGCATCGATGGCGGGTTTGAGCCGCGCATATCCCAATCGCCGCCCGGCCAGATACCACGCATAATTGCCAATGGTCGAACCGACAGTGCCCGCCGCCAGCAGGGGCCAGAAGGCCATTTCTCCATGGGCAAGGGCGATGCCGCCCAGCCCCATGATGAGTTCGGACGGGATCGGCGGAAAGACATTTTCCAGCACCATCAGCGCCAATATGCCCCAATAGCCGCCATCGGCGACGGCGTGAAGTATCCATTCGGTCATGATTTAGGCCCTGACCCTATGCCGCGCGTTCGGCTAGGCGGCGCTCTATAGCGTCCCAAATCGTCGCAGTGGTATCGGTGCCGTTGAACCCGTCTATCGCCATGATGCCCGTGGGGGACGTGACGTTGATTTCAGTCAGCCACTTGCCGCCGATCACGTCGATGCCGACGAACAGCAGCCCGCGTGCCTTAAGCTCTGGCCCTAACGCCGCGCATATCTCGCGCTCGGTTTCGCTCAGTTCGGTCGCCTGCGCCGATCCTCCCGCCGCGAGGTTGGAGCGGATTTCACCCTTGCCCGGAATGCGGTTGATTGCGCCGGTCACTTCGCCGTCGATCAGCACGATGCGTTTGTCGCCTTCGCGCACCTCGGGCAGGAACGCCTGCACCATATAGGGTTCGCGCCACACCTGACCGAATAATTCGGACAGCGCCGCCATATTGGCACCATCGCGGCCGATGCGAAACACTGCCGCGCCGCCATTGCCGTGGAGCGGCTTGACCACCACCTCGCCATGTTCGGCGTGAAAACGGCGCAGTTCGCTAAGGTCGCGGGTAATCATCGTCGGCGGCATGAAGCGCGCATAGTCGAGCACCCACAGTTTTTCTGGCGCGTTGCGCACGCTCACCGGATCATTGACGACCAATGTTTCGTGGCCAATCCGCTCCAGCAAATGTGTGGCGGTGATGTAGCCCAGATCGAACGGCGGGTCTTGACGCATCAGCACAACATCAATGTCGCGACCAAGGTCGATACGTCCACGCGCGCCAAAGCGGAAATGCGCGCCCGGCGTGCGCTCGACATGCTCGACAGGGTGAGCGCTGGCGGTGAGGCGCCCCGCGTCGCCCGACTGCTCCCCCGGTTGCGTCCAGGTCAAATCTTCGGCCAAGTAATGCCAGATACTATGGCCGCGCGCCTGTGCTTCCAGCATCAATGCAAAGCTGGAATCGCCTGCAATTTTGAGGCCTTCCATCGGGTCCATCTGAACGGCTACGCGCAAAGTCATCGGTCTTTATTCCTTTTAGCCCATCCACACGTTGGTCAAATGGTGCGGCCAGCGCCCCGGTGCAAGCAGGATAACGTCGATCCGTGTTATATCGCCTTGTTTCGCATGGCGCGGTGCCAATATGTTTGCTGCCGCAGCAACACGGTGCAGGCGGTGTGCGTCAATCGCGGTGTCCAGCGCTTGCTGGCTGCTACGCCATTTGACCTCGACAAAGGCGAGCGTCTTGCCGCGCCGCGCAATCAGATCAACCTCGCCGCCATGGACGCGGGCGCGCGTGGCAAGTATCCGCCACCCTTTGAGGCGCAAATACCATGCGGCAAGACTTTCGGCCCTGCGGCCCTGCGCCTCGGTAAGAGCGCGGCCTTCTTTTTTGGAACGCTTTCTGGTCATGTCTTTCCGCGCAGGTTGAGGGCAATCGCATAGGCCTCGTCGCGCGATATGGCGAAGCGCTTGGCGACGTCGCGTGCGGCACGCGACGCGGGTGCGGAGATCATCGCCTCTGCTAATGCGGCGCGGACAGCCTCGGGATCGGCCTCGGCTGGCTTCGCTTCGGGTGGCGGCGCGACAACGACGACAATCTCGCCCTTTGGTGGCGTGGCGAAGTGCTGCGTCAGCGTATCGAGCCGTCCGGTGATGACTTCCTCATGCAGCTTGGTCAGTTCGCGTGCTACGCTGGCATCGCGCGGCCCCAGTGCGTCTGCCATTGCAGACAGGCTGGCGGCAAGGCGCGGCCCGCTTTCGTAAAAAACCAGCGTCGCCTTTATGCCCGCAAGTTCGGCCAGTGCCTTGGCCCGCGCGCCCGCCTTACTCGGCAAAAAGCCCGCAAACAGAAAACGGTCGGTCGGCAGGCCCGACACCGATAGTGCGGCGATGGCGGCACATGGCCCCGGCACTGCCGTGACCCTATGCCCAGCGGCGCGGGCATCGCGCACCAGCCGATATCCGGGGTCGGAGATGAGCGGCGTTCCGGCATCGGACACCAGCACGACGACCTCATGCGCCAGCCGCGCCACCAGCGAGGCACGTTGTGCATCGCTGGCATGATCGTCGTGGCGCAACAGCGGTCGTTTAATTCCGAACAAGTGAAGCAGTTTGCCCGCGACCCGCGTATCTTCGCACGCCACCACGTCAGCGGCGGATAAAATCGCCTGTGCGCGGGGGGATAGATCACCAAGGTTGCCGATGGGTGTCGAGACGATGTAAAGACCGGGCAAGGGAGATTGGGACATGAACGCAACCATGGCAGAGCAAGGCACCTTGCGGCAAGGGGCAGCATACGCGCGCACATTGTTGATCGGTGCAACCGCATTGTTGCTCAGCGCCTGCCAGACTATGGTTCCGCGCGGCGATGTGCCCGCAACGCCCACGCCCACTGCGACTAGCGACGTTTCGGTCGGGTTGCCCGTCGATACCGAACGTCACCGTGTCGCGCTGCTCGTCCCGCAAACCGGACCCGATGCGGCGGTTGGCGAATCGATTGCCAACGCGACCACCATGGCATTGCTCGATTCGCGCAGCGACCGTGTGCGTATCACCATTTACGACACTGGCGCGGGTGCGGCGGCGGCGGCGAGCCAAGCGATAGCCGAGGGCAATAAGCTCATCCTTGGGCCACTGCTCGCCGATGATGTCCGCGCCGTGCAATCGATCGCACAGGCCGCCAATGTCCCGCTCATCAGCTTCTCCAACGACAGCAGCGTCGCCGGCAACGGCACCTACCTGCTGGGCTTTGAACCGGGCCAAGCGGTCGGCCGCGTTGTCGCCCACGCCCGTGCACAGGGGATGACGCGCTTTGGCGCTTTGGTCCCGCGCAGCGTTTATGGCGAGCGCGCACTGGCGGCAATGCGCGCCTCCGTGACGGCGGCGGGCGGCACATTGGTGTCGAGCCAGGCCTATGACCGTTCGGCGAGCGGCCTGTCGGGCAGCGCACGGCAACTTGCGCGTAGCGGCGCGATGGACGCGATCCTGATTGCCGATAGCGGGCAGACGGCAATCCGCGCCGTGCCTTTGTTGCGGCAAGGCGGCGCGGTCGGCGTCCACATCCTTGGCACCGAGCTGTGGAACACCGAAAACGCGATTGCGGGCAATGCCGCGATGCAGGGCGCGTGGTTCGCCAGCGTCTCCGACGGGCTGTTCGATCAACTCACGGCCCGCTACCGCGAACGTTATGGCCGGGCGCCATACCGCATCGCCAGCCTTGGCTATGACGCGGTGTTGCTGACGGTGCGGATGACGCGCGACTGGCGGCCGGGGACCAATTTCCCGCAAAGCCGCCTGTTCGCCGAGGACGGTTTTGGCGGGATTGACGGCATTTTCCGCTTTGACACACGCGGCATAGCGGTGCGCGCGCTGGAGGTCAGCGAGGTGCGTAACGGCGGTTTTGCGGTGATCGACGCCGCCCCGACGCGCTGGTGAGATTTAAACCTCTTATTGACATTTTATATCGTAATGGTATTAAGATCTCGTTGTAGCGCAGAGGTGGGAAGCGCCACCCCACACACTTCGGTTCGCTGGAGTAGAGGCTTTTAGCCGAGAGATCGCGGTTGGCAACGCGCTCGCTTAGACGATTAAAGGGGAAGGTTCGCGCCTTCCCCTTTTTCAATATAATGTCTTCAATGCACCATTGAGCCTGCGACTATCGATGTGGCTTTGCTTGATCAGGTAAGCGCTTTTGACGTTGTAGCTGCCATGCCTGTTTTGCTCGAGCGCTATCGCGACCAAAGCAAATTCGCGAGTGCCAACGCCGGGCTCGATACGTTTAACCAGATAAAAACCGTTGCCACCTCTCGCGTCCTGACCGGCATAAGTCGGCGACCGCAAGATGTCGATAATGTTGGCTTTGATAACTGGGTAGTCTTCAGGATGATCAAGGGCGATGTGCGCATGGCAGGCCTTACTTACCCAGACGTCAGCACTGTCCAGCTCTGTGCCCAATGCACGATTGATTATTTCAACCGGCAACGGCCCGATATGGAAAGCAGGAAAATTTGCCACGTCAGCGATCACTTGAACCGATAGCGTCGCTCACCCAATGCTCTGGCCCGTCTTGGCCCAATCGGCCATGAATCCCTCAATACCCTTGTCGGTCAGCACATGTTTGAACAGCCCGCGAATGACCGACGGCGGCGCGGTCATGACATCGGCACCGATCCGGGCGGCTTCGAGCACGTGGATGCCGTGGCGGACAGACGCGACAAGGATTTCGGTGTCGAAACTGTAATTGTCGTAAATCAGGCGAATGTCCTCGATCAACGCCATGCCATCAAAGCCATTATCGTCATGCCGTCCAACAAACGGCGAGATGAAGCTCGCCCCCGCTTTGGCCGCAAGCAGCGCCTGATTGGCGGAGAAACACAAGGTCACATTGACCATTGTTCCTTCGCTGGTCAGCGCCTTGCAGGTCTTGAGGCCGTCGATGGTCAGCGGCACCTTGATGCAGACATTATCGGCGATTTTGCGCAGGATTTCGGCCTCGCGCAGCATACCCAGATGATCGAGCGCGACAACTTCGGCCGACACCGGACCATCGACCAGTCCGCAAATCTCGCGCACTACCTCGATGAAGTCGCGCCCTGCTTTGGCGATTAACGACGGGTTGGTGGTGACCCCGTCGAGCAACCCGGTGGCGGCCAGATCGGCGATGTCGGCGGTGTCAGCGGTATCGACGAAAAATTTCATTAGGTGGAATCCTTTGGCTGGGTTGAGACGCGACTAGCCTAAAAGCCGGAAAGAGTGAAGTCGCTGCTGACAATAAGGTGCGGCGCTGCTAGGGGCACCGGCAATCATGATCAACCTATCCGGAATCACAGTGCGCCTCGGCGGACGCGCCATCCTTGACCGCGCCAGCGCGACAATGCCGACGCGTGCCCGTGTCGGGCTTATCGGGCGCAATGGCGCTGGCAAAACCACGCTGATGAAGGCGATTATCGGCCAAATTGACCCCGATGAGGGAACAATCGACATGCCGCGAAACAGCCGGATCGGCTATATCGCACAGGAAGCGCCGTCGGGCACGATGACGCCGATAGAGGCGGTGCTCGCCGCTGATACAGAGCGCGCAGAGTTGCTCCACCGGGCCGAAACCACCGACGACATGCACCAGCTTGGCGAGATTCACGAGCGGCTGAACGCCATCGACGCGCACGCTGCGCCCGCCCGCGCCGCGCGCATCCTGGTCGGGCTAGGTTTCGCTGAGGCGGACCAACACCTTGCCCTCGACAGTTTTTCGGGTGGCTGGAAAATGCGCGTCGCGCTTGCGGCCTTGCTGTTTTCCGCGCCCGACATATTGTTGCTCGATGAACCATCGAACCACCTCGACCTAGAGGCAACCTTGTGGCTCGAAAGCTTCCTCAAAAACTATAGCGCGACGATGGTCGTCATCAGCCACGAACGTGACCTGCTCAACAATGTTGTCGATCATATCCTTCATCTGGAGGGCGGCAAAACCACGCTTTACGTCGGCGGTTACGACAGTTTTGAGCGGCAACGCGCCGAACGCGCCGCGCAGCTCGCGGCCGCCAAGGCGTCACAGGATGCCCAGCGCGCCAAGCTACAGGATTATGTCGCGCGCAACAGCGCCCGTGCATCGACCGCCAAACAGGCGCAAAGCCGGGCCAAAGCACTGGCACGGATGCAACCGATTGCGGCGCTGAGCGAAGATCCCTCGCTCAGTTTTGATTTCCCCAGCCCCGATGAATTGAAACCGCCGCTGGTGACGCTTGATATGGCCAGCGTTGGCTATACGACAGGCAAGCCGATCCTAGAGCGGCTCAACCTGCGGCTCGACCCCGATGATCGCGTCGCGCTGCTCGGGCGTAACGGCAATGGCAAGACGACGCTGGCGCGGTTGCTAGCGGCGCAACTGGCACCGATGGATGGGGAAATGACAGCGGCGGGCAAGATGCGCGTCGGTTATTTTACGCAATATCAGGTCGAGGAGCTTGACGGGCGCGATACGCCGCTAGAGCATATGAGCCGCGCGATGAAGGGTGCGACCCCCGGCGCGGTGCGCGGGCAATTGGGGCGGTTCGGCTTTTCTGGGTCAAAGGCGATTACCCAAGTTGGCAAGCTGTCGGGCGGCGAACGCGCGCGGCTCGCGCTGGCGCTGATTACCCGCGAAGCGCCGCACATGCTGATCCTCGATGAGCCGACCAACCACCTTGACGTCGATGCGCGCGAAGCGCTGGTGCAGGCGCTCAACGCCTATGACGGCGCGGTGGTGCTGGTCAGCCATGATCGGCACATGTTAGAGCTCACCGCCGACCGGCTGGTGCTGGTCGATGGCGGCACCGCCACCGACTTTGTCGGCAGCCTCGATGATTATACCGATCTCATCCTTGGCCGAAATCAGCCCAAGGCGAGCGGCGGCGGCAACGGCGCATCAAGGGGCAATAGCAAGGAAGAGCGCAAGGCGGCGGCGCGGATGCGCGAACAGCAACAGGTGTTGCGCAAAGCGGTCCGCGATGCCGAGGCAGACATGGCCAAACTGGAAGTGACGATCAGCGCTATCGACCGCGCTATGTTCGACCCCAAAAGCGCGCCCGCAGACTATGCCAGCCTGACCATGAGTGAGTTGATGCAGCGCCGAGCGAAATTGGCCGAAGCAATGCAGGCCGCCGAAGCACGCTGGGTCGCGGCTAGTGAGGCTTTGGAGAGTGACGAAGTAGTTTAACTTTCCTACAACCTGCTGCCAAGGTAATATACGAGCTGTTTCACGACTCCGACTCTTTTGGCATTGTTGATACTATCCCCCGTTCGTGCTGAGCCTGTCGAAGCACTGTCCTACTCCGTCACACGGGCAAGATATGAAAGACAGCCCTTCGACAAGCTCAGGGCGAACGGGCAGGGGAGGTAAGGGTGTATTAAGTTGACACCACACCCACAATACTAGGCGCAAACCCGCAGACGGTCGTTGTTTTACCCCTTGTTTAGTGTCAACCAAGACCCCAGTGCATCTTCACACATGCGCCTCGCACAAATGCAATATGCGCGATGATTGAAAAGTTAGACCAGCGCCGCAAACCCCATTCTTGGTGTCAACTTTGGGCCGCGCTACCGCCCCGCGCCGCCAAGCCCGAACACCGCGATCAACAGCGGGTCGTTGGTCGCTTGTGGGTTGGCACGGATCGCGCTTTCCTCGGCGCTGATCGCCCGCCAGATACCGCTATTGGCCCCATCGGTGACGTCGCGCGCCAGACCTGCGATGTCATAACCGCTGACCACGCGTAGAGCCTGCCCGACAATGTCGTTTTGCGTCAACCGCAGCGCATCACCCACGGCGGGGAACATCGCGCTGACAAGGCCGCCACCAAGCTGTTGCTCTAGCAGCGCCGTTGCAGCGGCAGGACCGCTTACGCCCCGCACGATCGACACGGCGTCGGCGATGCTGATCGAGGTGATGGCATCGGTAATGATCGGGGCGGCGCGTTCGGCTCCGCGCTCCGCGACGCTGTTCAGGCTGCGCGCCAGCCGTTCGCGAACCGGCGCTGATCCCAGCACTTGACTGATTAGCGACCCGCCGCCCGCGAACTGCGCTGGCAAGGCTATGCGCGCAAGCGAATGGTCGTAAAATCCGCCGGGTTGCAGCAATGCGGCAAAGGCGCGCTGTGACGACAGCGTCAGCAAGCGGCGGATCGCCTCAACCAGGCTGAACCCGCCGCCCATGCTGGCGCACGCGGACAGCGATAGCAACGGCACGCTCGCCCCCGCCGCCAACAGGAATCGACGATTAAAAAGCTGTTCGTTCATTACGACCTCCATCATTTTATGGACGGAGCATCCCACGCTTTGGGGTGATTGCAAAGAGGTATGGCGTTCCCTTCCTGTTCCTGTTATCTAATGCGCATTATGGCCAAACCAAAATCCAGTTTCGTGTGCCAATCCTGCGGTTCGCAGCATAGCCGATGGCAGGGACAGTGCCCCGATTGCGGCGAATGGAACCAAATGGCGCAAGAGGCACCCGTGACTGCCTTTGCGCAGAAACATGATCTGGCAAAGGGTGGCCGCGCGCTGAGCCTGCACAGCCTGTCGGGTGAGGAGCCGCTGCCAGCGCGGTTATCGACCGGCATAGCAGAGTTTGATTCGGCGCTGGGCGGCGGGTTGGTAGCGGGGTCGGTCAGTCTGATCGGCGGCGATCCGGGCATCGGTAAATCGACGCTGTTGTTGCAGGTTGCGGGCAGACTGGCGCTGGTGGGGCGGAATATTGCTTATGTCTCGGGCGAAGAAGCTGTGGCGCAAATCCGCCTGCGCGCCGCTCGGTTGGGCTATGCCAATGCGCCGGTCACGCTGGCGTCGGCAACGTCGGTGCGGGATATACTGACAACATTTGGGAAAGGCACAGCGCCCGATCTGCTGGTCATCGATTCGATTCAAACCATGCACAGCGACCTGATAGAGGGAGCGCCGGGCACGGTTTCCCAGGTTCGCGCATCGGCGCAGGAGCTGATTCGCTTTGCCAAAGAGCGCGGCATCGCACTGATATTGGTGGGCCATGTGACCAAGGATGGCAGCCTTGCTGGCCCGCGTGTGCTTGAACATATGGTTGATACGGTGCTGGCGTTTGAGGGCGAGCGCAGCCACCAATACCGCATCTTGCGCAGCGTCAAAAACCGCTTTGGCGGTACCGATGAAATTGGTGTGTTTGCGATGGGAGCAGGCGGGCTGGCGGAGGTGAGCAATCCGTCCGCTCTGTTCCTGACCGACCGTCACGGCGAAGCAGCGGCGGGGACGGCGGTGTTCCCGGCGATGGAAGGAACGCGCCCCGTGCTGGTCGAGATACAAGCGCTCACCCTGCGCCTGTCGAGCGGGGCGACGCCGCGCCGCGCCGTCGTCGGATGGGACGCCAGCCGCCTAGCGATGATCCTGGCGGTGCTGGAGGCGCGGTGCGGTCTGTCGCTATCCTCGGCAGAGGTCTATCTCAATGTCGCGGGCGGCTATCGCCTGACCGACCCGGCGGCTGATCTGGCGGTGGCGGCGGCCATCGTCTCGGCCTTTGCCGAACGACCGCTACCCGCCGATTCCGTGGTTTTTGGCGAAATTGCGCTGTCGGGCGAATTGCGCCCCGTGGCACATGCCGCGCTACGCCTGAAAGAGTCGGCAAAACTCGGCTTCACTCGTGCCATCGTGCCAGCGGCTGGTGCGGCGTCTTTTTCTGGCCTTCCTCACACGTCTTCACAACCTTCCCCTAGCGTAAACGCTAGCGGCGTAGCGGGCGCGGCTGCTGCGATGCAGATTGCGGCGCACGCGCGGCTGGGGCAATGCGTTGACCAATTGCTGGGGAGAGGATAGCGGACGAACGGTAAGGACTCTCCCATGGCTGGTTTCACTGCTTTCGACATCATCATCCTGCTCAGCCTTGGCGCAGGGCTTGTGACAGGGTTCCTGCGCGGCTTTGTGCAGGAAGTGCTGTCGCTTGCGGCGCTGCTCGTCGCGCTGTTCGCGCTCAGGCTGTTCCATGCGCCGCTCAGCACAGCGTTGGAGGGCAGCATCGGCACCGCCGCTGGTGCGTCGGCGCTGGCGTTCGCGCTCATCATGGGGGTGATCTGGGGCGGCGGAAAGTTTGTGGCTTCTCGCATTGGCGGGGCAACACGCAGCAGTTTTGTCGGCCCGTTTGATCGTGTGCTTGGCGGCGGGTTTGGCATGATAAAGTCGCTGTTGATTGCGGCGACCGTCTTCATGTTGCTGATGCTGGTCTATGACGTGGTTTATGGCCCGCGCAGCGCGCGCCCGACATGGCTGGCGACAAGCCGCACCTATCCGCTGATACGCGCGACCAGTGCGGCGCTATCCGACGTTATCGCAGAGCGATTGAACGACGCGCGTGCCACTGCGCCGCCCGCCACAGACGCGGCACCGTGAACGCACCGCTCTATACCACCGAAATACTGCGACTGGCGGTTGATGCTGCCAACTATCCGCGCCTCTTCACCCCGCACGCTAGCGATGAGGCGCGCACGCCGATTTGCGGTAGCCGCATAACGGTTGATGTGGAGGTCGATCTGGCTGGGCGAATTTGCGCCGTCGGGATGGATGTTCATGCCTGCGCTATGGGGCAGGCGTCGGCGGCGTTGTTTGCTGGCGGTGTTTATGGCCGGACGAGCGATGAAATTGAAGGCGCGGCGACGGCGTTAGGCGAGTGGCTGTCGGGTGAATCGGACATGCCGCCAGACTGGCCAGGCGTAGCAGCGCTGGCCCCCGCTATCCCCCACAGTGCGCGCCACGCGGCGATCCTGTTGCCTTTTCGCGCAGGGGCAGCAGCGGCAAAGCGCGCGAACATGCGTGAAGGAGGACAGGCGGCATGATTGACCATGGCAGACGCGGCCTGTTTGCCTGTGCAGCATTGTCCGCTGCGTTAGCCATCGCGGCAGGAGCCTTTGGCGCACACGGCGCTGCGGATGAGCAGGCGGCCGGCTGGTTGCGGACGGGCGGTCTTTATCAACTGATTCATGCGGTAGCCGCGATAGCGTTGATACGGTTGGCGCCGCGTGCCGCTTGGGCGATGCTGATCGGCGCAGGCCTATTTGCGGCTACGCTTTACGCCATGGCGCTCGGCGCGCCGCACTGGCTGGGGGCAGTTACGCCGATTGGTGGGGCGGTGATGATTGGTGCGTGGCTCACGGTGGCGGTGGGGGCAATGCGGCGGGGTTAGGACGCCTCTTCGTCCAAAAACGCCCCGACATCGGCCAGCGCCACGTCTTTGGCTACAAAGCTCTGCCCAATTCCGCGCGCCAGGATGAAGGGCAGGGTGCCGCCGCTCATTTTCTTGTCATGGCGCATATGATCAACCAACGCCTCGCCGCCTGCATTGATACCCGCCTCCGCCAATGTTGTGGGCAGGCCACAAGCCGCGATGTGCGCCGTGATGCGCTCCGCCTCTTGCTTCGTGCACAAGCCGAGCCGCGCCGAGTAGCGGAATGCCATTGCCATTCCCGCCGCCACTGCTTCGCCGTGCAACAGGCGGTCGGAAAATCCCGCCTCCGCCTCCAGCGCGTGGCCGAACGTGTGACCAAGGTTGAGCAACGCCCGTATGTCGTGCGTTTCGCGTTCATCGGCGGCGACAATGCGCGCCTTGGCTGAAACACTAGCAGCAATGGCATGGACTTGCGCGGTGCGGCCCCCCGCGAGCAACGCAGCCGCGTTGCCTTCGCACCATTCAAAGAAAGCGAAATCGTCAATCAACCCATATTTCAGGACCTCAGCATAGCCACTACGCATTTCACGCGGCGGCAATGTGTCGAGCACCTCTGGGTCGATCAGCACCAATGCTGGCTGGTGGAATGTGCCGACCAGATTTTTGCCTGCCGCGACATTGATCGCTGTTTTGCCCCCGACCGACGAATCGACCTGCGCCAGCAATGTCGTCGGTATCTGGACGAACTGGCACCCGCGTTTCAATATGGATGCAGCAAAGCCGACTAGGTCACCGATTACTCCGCCGCCCAACGCAATGATGGTGTCGCTGCGCTCAACTCCGCGCTGTAAGAGAGCGTCGCAAAGTTCGGCGAGCACCGGCCAGCTTTTGGTCGCTTCACCAGCCGGGAGGACGATCGAGTCGATGTTGATGCCTGCCGTCTCGCAGCTCGATGCCAAGCGGGGCAGCACATGGTTCGCAACATTAGCGTCGGTGACGACAACCAGCCTCCCTTCGCGCGCATAAGAGGCAAGCCATTCGCCCGCCCGCGCCAATAGGCCGGCCTCGATGAGGATGTCATAGGCGCGTGTGTCGAGGGTAATATTAATCTTGGTCACGGCCTATAATCTTTCAGTGCAGCGATAATCGCATCAACCGCGCGGGAATGCGGCGTTGCATCGGATATAATATGGATGGGGGCCAGCGCGTAGCAGGGTCGGCGCTGTTCTAGCAATTGCGACAGTGTTTCGGACGGGTCGCCGCTAAGCAACAATGGCCGGGTGTTGCGCCGCGAAGTGCGCTCAACCAGCGTTGCTACGGGCACGTCGAGCCACACCGCTATGCCGTGCTGCAATATTGCTGCTCGCGTATCCGGCTGAACAAAGGCGCCGCCACCCGTGGCAAGGACGCTAGGCCCTTTTTGCAACAGGCGGTTAATGACTCGTCGTTCGCCATCGCGAAAATGGGGCTCGCCAAATTTTGCGAATAGCTCTGTTATGGATAACCCAGCCGCGCGCTCAATCTCTTCATCGGCATCGCAAAATGGCAACCCAAGCCGTAGCGCAAGGCGTCGGCCTATCGTCGACTTCCCTGACCCCATCATCCCGACCAAGACAAGTGGACGGTCAATAGGTAATAGGCCATTTTGGCGTTGTGGACTGTTTGCTGTGGTCACCAGACGTGGCCTATCGCGCCATGCGGCGCTGTGCAATCGCTTGCATACGGGATAGGCATTGCCGATTCGGGCTCGAAGCCGCTAAAGGCAATCTATATGCCGCTGCGATAGAGGACGATTACTGGTGCGATTGGCAAGTAAGGCGATGATGTTGGGCGGCGTTGCGTTGACCGCTATTTTGACAATATCATTTATCGGCCCAGTGCTGGCACAGGAGTCGATTCTGCCGCCGGGATTTGAGCAACCTGCACCGCGCCCCGCGCAGCCTCGGCCTGCGCCGCCGCGCCCTTCACCACCTCGTCCTGTGCCCGCGCCGACACCGAGCCCGACGGTATCGCCGCAACCACACCCGTCGGCCACTCCGACAAACCAGACGTCACCTCGGGCCAGTGCATTACCTGCGCCCCCTGTGCCAATAGGGGGGGTTAGTGGAACAGATGCGGAGCCTGCCGCCGACACGCTCCCACTAGCGCCGCCGCGTTATGATTTGCCGCCGGGATCGCGTAGATCGCTGGGGCGTGTGGGGCCGCTAACCCCCGAAAGCGGCGGGCTTGCCTCCAACGCCTTTGGCAATCGCGGGCGTTATCTGACGATATTGATGGATAGGACAAGGCAGCCCATCGTTTCGCGTTGGGGCAGCATCTTGTTACGCCGCGCGATGCTTTCGGCGGTTGACACGCCTGCAAATGTCAATGGTGCAGACTTTGCTGCGGCCCGTGCGTGGGTGCTGCTGGGGCAGGGCGAATCGGTTGCCGCGCGGATGCTGGTTCAGTCTGTCGATGTTGACAAGGCGACCCCGCGCATGCGCAATGTGGCGATGCAGACCTATCTCGCCAATGGCGATCCGGCGGGTCTGTGCCCTTATGCGCCAGCGATGGCAGGGCCCGACAAAACATGGCAGTTGGTTCAGGCGATGTGTGCGTCGTTGGTGGGTGAGCCGGGAACGGCGACAGCGGTCATCGAACGGGTTCGGCGTAGCGGGCAAATGCAAGCCATTGACGTTAAGTTTGCCGAAAAAATAGTTGGCGCTGGCAGCAACAGCAATCGTTCCGCCATCATCCGTTGGGATGGTGTCGAGCAGCTGACGCCGTGGCGCTTTGGCCTGGCGAGCGCCACGGGCGTTCCAATACCTGATACTCTTTGGCAAACGGCGACGCCCGCGATGCGGCGTTGGGCTGTGCAATTGCCGATGATTGACATCGACAGGCGGTTAGCCAGCGCGAGCGATGCTGCATCTGGTGGCGGACTGTCGGCGCGCGGCTATGTTGATTTAGTCAGCTTTGCTGCGGCGCAGGACGAGCCATCGGTAACCACGACTGGGCTCGCGGATGCGGTGCGGGGCAGCTTTGTCTATTCGCAATTGTCGGATCGACTGGCCGCAATCGTAGGTTTGGCGACGTCGGGAACCAACCCCTATGCGGGCAAAGTTTTGGCTGCACGTGCGGCGGCGCGTGTTGGCCCCACGGACATCACGGATGATGAGGGGTTTCAGCTGATTGCGGCGATGTTTGCCGGCGGGCTGGATAATAATGCGATGGCGTGGGCACCAAAGGTTTCAGTGGGAAGTCAGGCATGGGGGTTGCTCAGCGTCGGATCTCCGCGCCCGCTAGTCGGCGTGTCGGGCGGCAATGTGGGTGATTTTGCCGACGATGATGATAGCGTCGGCGCGTTACGCACACGCTTTCTGGCCGCTGCGTTGATCGGGCTTGACCGCGTGAGCAGGGGTGACGCGAATGGCCTTGCGTCAGACCATCACCTTGCGTTGGATACGAACACACGTTGGACTCGTGCAATTTCACTGGCGGCACAGCGCGGTGAGCCGGGCACTGTCGCGCTGCTCGCTGCAGTGGGCTTGCAGGGGCATAGCTGGGCCGATGTGCCGCCGTATCACCTTTATCACATCACGGCCGCGCTGCGGCGCGTAGGGTTGGGGGCCGAAGCGCGGATGATCGCGGCAGAGGCTCTTTCGCGCGTGTGAACGCATCATTGCATGATGATGGAGCACGACTTAGCGATGCCGACCGTGCGCTGATTGATCGCTATCTGGACATGCTGGCGGCTGATCGTGGCGCGGCCCGCAACACGTTGATCGCCTATGCGCGCGATCTTGAAATACTGGCGGAGGAATTGCGCAAATCGGGCGGACTTGGTGGCGCGGAAGCCGCCGACGTTCAAGGCGCACTGCACCCATTTCAGCGGCTTGCAGCTTCTAGTCAAGCGCGCAAAGTATCTGTATTGAAAGGATTTTATTATTTTCTGGAAGCAGAAGGGTTGCGAAGCGACAATCCTGCATCCGCGCTTAGCCGACCGACCACGCGCCGCCCCCTGCCGCGCCTGTTATCACATGAAGAGATAGCAGGGCTGTTCGCCTTGGCCGAGGAGCGGGCAGGCGGAGAAGGGGCACGCGATGCCGATGTGCGGATGCTGTGCTTGCTGGAATTGCTCTATGGTTCGGGTCTGCGCGCAACTGAGCTGGTGACGCTGCCGCTGCGGGCGTGGAGCGCGGAGCGGCCCTATCTAATTGTTCGGGGCAAGGGCGATAGGGAGCGGCTGGTGCCAGTGTCGAACCGCGCGCGCGCCGCGCTGCAACGGTGGGTTCCGAGGCTGCCCATAGGGTCGGCGTGGCTGTTTCCGGTGCGCGGCAAGCCAATATCCCGCGTGCGCCTGTTCCAATTACTGCGTGCGCTTGCAGCAGCGGTGGGCATAGCGCCAGAGCGCGTCAGCCCACATGTGCTGCGCCACGCCTTTGCCACGCATTTGTTGGAGGGCGGGGCGGATTTGCGCGCGTTACAGACATTGCTGGGCCATGCCGACATCGCCACGACCGAGATATATACGCATGTCGACAGCCGCCATCTGGTCGAACTGGTCAATGCGCGTCACCCGCTAGCGCAGATGCAGGTTGGCCGCCGCAATGATTGACGACCAGCGCCCATGCTTCTAGTCCCAAGCCGCAATGATGACCTATTTAGAATTTGAAAAGCCGGTCGCGGCGCTACAGGACCAGATCGCCGATTTGCGAAAAACGGCAGTAGATCAAGACCTTGACGTCGCGGCGGAGGTTGAAAAGCTTGAGGGCAAGGCGGCGCAGATTTTGCGCGACCTTTATACCAAGCTGACCCCGTGGCAGAAAACGCAAGTCGCGCGCCACCCGCAGCGCCCCCATTTCCTGCAATTGGTGGCAGGGCTGTTTGACGATTTTCTGCCACTGGCCGGGGATCGCGCCTTTGGCGACGATCAGGCGATTTTGGGCGGACTGGCGCGGCTCGGCACCCGCCGCCTAGTCGTCATCGGCCATGAAAAGGGCGATGATACCGCCAGCCGCCTCAAACATAATTTCGGTATGGGCAAGCCGGAGGGCTATCGCAAGGCGATCCGCCTGATGCAGCTCGCCGAACGATTTGGGCTGCCCGTCGTGACATTGGTCGATACATCGGGCGCATTTCCGGGGATTGAGGCGGAGGAACGCGGTCAGGCCGAAGCCATCGCCCGTTCGACCGAACAATGTATCGCGCTGGGCGTGCCAATTGTTGCCGCTATTGTGGGTGAGGGCGGTTCGGGCGGAGCCATTGCTCTCGCGGCGGCTGACCATGTGATGATGTTCGAACATGCGGTTTACGCGGTCATTTCGCCCGAAGGCTGTGCGTCGATATTGTGGCGCACGGGTGATAAAGCCGCTGACGCCGCCGCCGCGATGCGGGTGACGGCGCAGGATTTGCAGCAATTGGGCGTGATCGACGAAATTGTGCCGGAGCCGATTGGCGGCGCCCACCGCGATCCCGCAGCGGCGATTGATTCGCTACGCAAAGCGTTGGAAGCCGCTTTGAAACGGCTGTCGGGTAAAACCCCCGATGCGGTGCGCCGCGCACGCGAGGAAAAATATCTGGCGATGGGAAGAGCTTAACGAACCCGCACGCTGCACTGGCACAGTCCGGTTGGACTTCGTTCATCTGTCATGCCATAACTCGGTGCTACTAGAGTCGGATGCCAATATATTGAGCCGTTCGCCCTGAGGAGCCGCTGACCCTGAGCCTGTCGAAGGGCGAAGCGGCGTCTCGAAGGGCTGCCTTATCGGTGCTTCGAGACGGAACCTCCCCCAGGATCAAGTCCGGGGTCACTTCCTCCTCAGCACGAACGGGGTAGGATTGGGTCAATGTAAAGTCATCACGGCCAAGGTGACGCGGGAGAATATGATGTCGAAAATAGCCCATATAATCGTGATAGCATCGAGCGCGATGGCGGTGGCGATCGCCACGCCTGCCCAAACACAAACGAGTGCGCAAACCACGGTCACGCCGCGCGCGCTGAGTGTTCAGCCATTTTCGCAATCCGAAAAAGCGCAGGGCGCGCAGGCACACACCCAGATCATGGCCGAGTTTGGCGATGCTTATGCAGGGCCACAGGCCAATTATGTCCGCAGCGTCGGTCAAACGATTGCGGTGCAAAGCGGGCTGTCGAGTGCGCGCACCGACTTTACCGTCACTTTGCTCAATTCGCCGGTGAACAACGCTTTTGCGCTGCCTGGCGGCTATATTTATTGCACGCGGCAATTGATGGCGCTGATGAATAATGAGGCGGAACTGGCAGGCGTGCTGGGGCATGAGGTCGGCCATACCGCCGCGCGCCATTCGCGGGCGCGGCAACGGCGGGCCACGCGCAATTCGATTTTAGGCGTGCTGGCGACGGTGCTGGGCGGCGCGATTGGCGACAATGGCGGGATATTGGGCGGGCTGGGCGGTATTCTCCAAAATAATGCGATGCAGGCCGCGCAAGTCGCGACGCTGGGATTTTCGCGCTCGCAGGAGACACAGGCCGATGACTTAGGCGTTCGCTACTTAAGCGGTGCGGGCTATGATCCGATGGCGCTATCGACTGTGCTGGCCAGCCTTGCCGCGCAAAACAGCCTGGACGTCCGCGTCACAGGACAGGATGCGCGGTCGATCCCTGCATGGGCGAGCACCCACCCCGACCCCGCGTCGCGCGTGGCGCGGGCACTGGCGCAAGCACGAACGGCCAATGTGACCAATGGCCGCACCAACCGTGATGGATTTTTGACCGCACTCAACGGCGTGCTCTATGCCGATGACCCGCGCCAAGGCGTGGTAGAGGGGCAGAACTTTCTCCATCCCGACCTTCGCCTTGGCTTTACCGTGCCGCAGGGTTTTGGGATGCAAAACGGCACGGCGTCGGTGGGGATTAGCGGTACGTCGGGCCAAGCGCAATTTTCGACAGCGACCTATGCGGGCGATCTGAACGCCTATATCCGCGCTGCTTTTCAGGCGGTTGTCGGGCAGAATCAACAAGGAGCGGTGCTGGGTAACATCCAGCGCACGACCATAAACGGTATCCCCGCCGCCTATGCCTCCTCGCGCGTGACGACGCGGCAAGGACAGTTACAGCGGCAGATCGAGCTGACGATATTCGCCTATGCGTTCGCCCCCGACCGCGCCTATCATTTCGCGACCGTAGCACAGGCGGGGCAGACGCAGGCCTTCGATCCGATGTTTGCGAGCGTCCGGCGGTTGAGCGCGAGCGAGGCGGCGGCGATCCGCCCACGCAGGCTCAATGTGGTGACGGTGCGGCGCGGTGACACCATCGCCAGCCTTTCCGCGCGGATGGCCTATCCGGCGTTTCAGCAAGAGCGCTTTCTGGTGCTCAATGCGCTGAATGCAACCAGCACGGTGTCACCGGGACAGCGGGTGAAGATTGTGACTTACGGGACGTAGTTGCGGGCGAGCGAGAAACGGCCCACCCCGCTGCGACTATGCCACGTCAGCGGCATGGCAAGTCTCGCTCCCCTCCCGCTTGCGGGAGGGGGTGGGGGTGGGTTTTATAGATATGTTTCCACCGACGAAAAAGGGGCGAGAGCCTAAGCCCCCGCCCCTATTGTTTGTATTCGGCATCCGGCGGCGGGTAGCCAGCCGGATATGTGCCAAATTACATTTTCGCAGCAGCGTTATTGAACGTGCCGCTGATCTTGGTGCCAACCGATTGGAAGGCAGCGATGCCGGCAACGGCGATCAGGGCTGCGATCAGACCATATTCAATGGCGGTCGCGCCCTTGGAGTTGCGGACAAGCTTTTTGATCATGTTCATAATAATATCTCCTGGTTTCTAGCTCACATTTCCCGGTCGTCGCAGTTTTTGGCCGTTCGGACATTTATGAAATTAAGAGGAAAAAGTTGATGATCGGTTAAGATGTGAGGAGAATGGAGGAAAATGGCGGAAAGTTTTGCTCCAAAATCGGACAATTGAGCCTGCCTGCTTCAGATAGAAGCGCAGCAGACTCTATTGCCCATTTCTTTGCCGTGATTTCCGAGCCGTGGAATGTTCCATTCCACTCGAAATCACTCTAACTCTCCGCCAAAGCCTTATTACATTTTCGCCGCAGCGTTGTTGAATGTGCCTTTGATCTTGGTGCCGACGCCGGTGAAAGCGGTGATGCCGGCAACGGCGATCAGGGCTGCAATCAGGCCATATTCAATGGCGGTCGCACCCTTGGAGTTGCGGATAAGGTTCTTGAGATAGGTCATGTGTTCACTCCGTTCCAGATGGTCCCTACGCGGTAGCCATTGGCCGTGCGATGGCACAGCTATGCAGGACGGATGGTTAATATGACGTAAAGCGTTGCAAATGGCTCAGGTATTGTTCTCAACCGCCGTAGCAGTATTGTTCCACATCGCGGTGGCTTTGGCACCGAATGTGGTAATCGCGCCAAATGCAGCGAGTGAAATAAGCGCCGCGATCAAGCCATATTCAACGGCGGTGGCGGCGCGCTGGTTGCGCATCAATGTCGCAAAGAAAGTTCGCATAATTCTATACCTTGGTCAGAGGCTGTTATCAGTGTCCGTAACCATGGACTATGCATCGCAGCGGGTTAATGAATTACTCATGGAACAGGTGAAATGATGTTAACCCAAATTGTCGTTGCGGCTGCGCTGGTGAACGGTGCGGGGCAGGTGCTGGTTCAACAGCGCCGCGCAGGCGCGCAGCATGGCGGATGCTGGGAGTTTCCCGGTGGCAAGGCGGAAGCGGGCGAGCCATCGGCCGAGGCATTGGTGCGCGAACTGGCTGAGGAGCTTGGCATTGCCGTAGAATGCGGTGCGCTCCTGCCCATCGGTTTTTCTGATATTTTGGATGGCAATGGCAGGCAGCTGTTGCTGCTGTATCGCTGCGATACATGGCAGGGCGATGTGCAATGCCTTGATGCCGACGCCATGATGTGGATAGACCCCGCGCACCTTGGCACCCTGTTGATGCCGCCCGCCGATGTGCCGCTGATCGCCGCGTTGCTGCGCTCACTCAGGGCGTGATGGGCGTAAGGCTTGCTCCAGTGATGCCGTCGCGCTGCCGCGCCGCGCGGGTTTCGGCTGCGATGCATCGGGCGCCCAGCCTGAAAAATGGATGATGCGCAGCTGTTCGGTTGTGCGCGCGCCGCCCTCGTCGCAAAATATGGCATGAGACCGCTCAAAGCCAGCCCTGCTGATCGGGTGCACAGGTCCGCTTAGCACATTGCCAAGCGCCGCATCGCGCACATCGCGCACCAGCGCATACAACGTCGTGTAGGATAGCGAGAGTTGCTCGACATCGGTGACAATCAGCGCGAGGCCAATTTTATGGAGCAAATCACCAACTGCTTGCAGTGACAATTGCGGGTGCATCCGCGCGGTGGCTATGGGGGCATCGGCGGCAGCCATGGCGCTGCGTAGTTTTGGGAAACTGCCGTCGCCGATGACGCACCCCAGCAGCAGACCATCGGGTTTGAGCGCGTAGCGGCACCGCAACAGCGCAGCCGGAACATCGTTGACCCCCTCTAACCCGCCGGGCCAGAGGATGAGGTCATAGTTTTCGGGTTCGACGCCAAGCGCGTCCTCATCGGTGCAAATGGCACCGATGCGCCCAGCGAGGGTAGGACTAGACTCAACGATGGTCAGGCGCGTGCAGCGCTGTCGCACGGCAGTGATTAGGTTGGCGTTTCGCGCGCCAATGACAAGGGCATTGGTAAAATTGCGACTGACATCGTCGAGCCGCTCTAGCAGCATTTCCGCGATATGGTGATCAAAAAAGCCGGGTGCCTCGGGGCGTCGCTCACGGCGCATGGCGCGGCGGTGGCGGTCGAATATATCGCGTGGCGGTGCGGGCGTGTGCTTGAGCATGCTGCGCGGGCTTGTGCACGTGGGCGCGGCGAGTCACAAGACACGAATGGAAAGTGCACCGCCAACAATTTCTTTTGACCTTTCTACGGCTTTGGTGCGCGCAGGGCGGGGATTGATCGACCTTGTCCTGCCGCCGCGCTGTGTCGAGTGCGGGCAAGTGGTTCAGGGCGACACGGGCTTTTGCCCCGATTGCTGGGCGGGCCTGCGCTTTTTGAATGGCCCGGCCTGCGCGCGGTGCGACACGCCGTTCGATGTCGCGCAAGGCGAGGATGCGCTGTGCGCCGCGTGCATCGCCGAGCCGCCGCCCTATGACCGAGTAATCGTGCCATTGGCCTATGGCGCGGCGACCCGCGATGTCGTGATGCGCCTTAAATATGGGCGGCGCGTTGGCACGGCGCGGCTGATGGCGCGGTTGATGGTGCCGCAGCTGGCGGAATTGGCGGCGGCTAGCGAGGCGGTAACTGGGCGGCCGGTGGTGCTGGTTCCGGTTCCGCTGCATCGCTGGCGAATCTGGTGGCGCGGGTTTAATCAGGCTGCACTCTTGGCGCAGCATCTCGCCGATGCGGCCAGCTTGCCGCTGGCGATTGACGCGCTGATCCGCCATCGCAGCACGGGTTCGATGCGAGGGAGGGGAAAAAAGGCGCGTGCGCGCGCGGTACGCGGGGCCTTCAGCATAGGGCTGCACGGCGGTGATGCGGTGAGAGGGCGGCATATCATCCTGGTCGATGACGTGTTCACCACCGGCGCTACGGCGGCGGCCGTAACGCGCGTCTTGATGAAAGCGGGCGCGGTAAAGGTGAGCATTTGCGCCTTTGCCCGCGTTGTTGTGCACGCAGACGCCGATCAGGATTTTCTGCCCCCGCATTGACAGCGCGGCGCTGCTTCCCAATATCAATGATAGTCCGCTTTCGGGCTGCGAGGATGTACATCAGCAATGGCTACGATAGAAATCTATTCCAAACTCTATTGCCCCTATTGCCAGCGTGCCAAGGCGTTGCTCAAGGCAAAGGGCGCAGCCTATGAGGAATATGACATCACCTTTGGCGGGTTAAGGCGCGCTGAAATGCTGGAGCGCGCCGACGGGCAGAGCACGGTCCCGCAGATATTCATCAATGGCCAGCATATTGGCGGATGCGACGACATGATGGCGTTGGACAGAGGCGGCAAGCTCGACCCTTTATTGGCCGCCGCATGATTTCTTTCGACCTGTCTTGCCACTATAACCACATATTCGAAGCGTGGTTTCGCTCCAGCGCGGATTATGATGCACAGATCGTGCGCGGGCTCGTGGCCTGTCCGACATGTGGCGACACGGTGATTGCCAAGGCGGCGATGGCCCCCAATGTCGCGGGCAAGGGCAACCGCGCCGTGTCGGCGGAAACAACTACCCGCCCGATGACCAATGCCGCGCCAACGCTTCCGCCGGAAATAGCCGAAATGCTGGGGAGAATAGCACAGGCACAGGCCGAAGCATTACCAAAGTCACGCTGGGTCGGCCGCCGTTTTGCCGAAGAAGTGCGTGCAGTGCATAGTGCGAGCGAGGATGGTGATGCCCCCACGCCGGCCATCCATGGGCAGGCGACAGCGGCGGAGGCCGAGGCCTTGGCCGAAGAGGGCATTGCGATCATGCCATTGCTGGTGCCCTTTACGCCGCCGGAACTGCTGAATTGACGGCACGGGGCGCGGCCCGCTAAACGTGGCACTGGCCGCTTGCGGTCGTGCACCCGTAGCTCAGCCGGATAGAGCATCAGATTCCTAATCTGGGGGCCGTGGGTTCGAATCCCGCCGGGTGCACCAATTTTGCCTTTACGGTTGCCCTCAAGCGTTGGCTTTGCTAACGGCCCCATCAACGACGCGGAGGGATTCGCGGCGAGTGTTTTTCTTTTGCCTGTTTACGACACGCAATTGGGGTGGATAAAACCGCCCCGTAATAAAGGGTTAGTGGCTTTTTTATGCAGATTATGGTTCGCGAAAATAATGTTGACCAGGCGTTGCGCGCGCTCAAGAAAAAGCTGCAGCGCGAGGGCGTCTATCGCGAAATGAAGCTGCGCCGCCATTATGAAAAGCCTAGCGAAAAGCGCGCGCGTGACTTTGCTGCCGCCGTTCGCCGCGCCCGCAAGATGGAGCGCAAGCGTCAGGAACGCGACGGCGTTAAATAACCCGCTACACTATTTGCGATTGAGGGGTGGCTGGAAACGGCGGCCCCTTTTTCTTGCCTTTCCCACTCGAAAACGAGCGCGGCCTTTTTCTCTATGCACGTTGCGGTTAGCGTCAGCTAAGCTATAGCCGGGCAACATTGTTCTTCGATTGGGGAAATCACCATGTCCACCGCCTCCGCCGTTCCGCTGCGTCCCGTTGCCAAATCCGGGATTGCCATCCTTTGGGGCGGTATCATCCTATTGCTTGCTGGCGCGGTTGCGTGGGCGCTGTTCCTATCGAATGCCCCCGGCATTTCGATGACGACGGTGCGCGCTGGCAATGGAGCTTTCCCGACCGACAGCGAAGTCGCCTTCATCAAATATGAAGGACGCTTGGCCGCAGACGGCACGGTGTTCGACACAGGCGATAACACGCCATTACCCGTCGGCAGTATGATCCCCGGCTTCTCGCAGGGGCTGAAGCGGATGCAGGTTGGCGGCAAATATATTCTGCGCATTCCGGCGGCACTGGCCTATGGCGCGGCGGGGCAGGGTCCAATTCCTGCCAATAGCGACTTGGAGTTCACCGTTGAGCTGCAAGACATCAAGAGCGAGGCCGAAATGCGTGCGCTGATGCAGCAACAACAGATGATGCAGCAGATGATGCAGGGTCAGGGCGGGGCTGGCGGCGGCGCTCCGCCACAGGGGCAGTAAGGTAGACAATAGTTTCGTTCGCCCCAACTCCGTTCGTGCTGAGGAGGGACTGAGTGTATCGAAGGCACGTCTCGAAGCGCGTTGACTCGCTCAGCCCTTCGAGACACCGCTTCACCCTTCGATATGCTCGGGGTTTCGCGGTTCCTCAGGGCGAACGGAGTTGGGGCGAACGGGTAGTTTACTTCCCCTTGTGCGCAACCCGCCGGGCAATACGCGCCGCAGCGGGCGCGGTCGCAGCGGCGGCGCTGTGAGCCTCTTTATCGGCGCTGCGTGCCCCGCGCGCGGCGTTTTTTTCCAGCGCAACCTTTATCGTAGCGACAATCGGATCGGCGAGCGCCAGCCCCATGATGCCGAACAGGGCGCCGAATAATAGCTGCGCGCCCAGCACCAATGCCGGGGCTAAATCGACGGTGCGTTTGGCGACCATTGGCACGATGACATAGCCATCGATGGTCTGGACCACGAGGTAGACGCCAATCGTATAAAGGCCAGCATCCGACCCCACCGAAAAACCGACCAGCACCATCAGCACGCCAGACAGTATCGCACCGATATTGGGGATGAACACCAATAGCCCGGTGAGGATGCCCAGCAGGCCCGCCATCGGAATGTCATAGGCGGCAAGCAACAGCCATGTCGCCACCCCTTCGACCAGCATGCCGAGCAAGCGGCCCGCCATCAACCGCCGCAAAGTGGCACCGACTTCGGCGCTGACATCATAGAAGTTATCACGCTGGCTCATAGGCAGCAACCACGCTAACCCTCGTTCATAGAGGCGCGGCTCAATCGCAAAAAAAAGACCAAGCACTAGGATGAGCAGCAAGTTGGTCAGCCCGCCCAGCACGGTGCCGACCGCCGCCGTGACGCGGCCCACCGACCCGGCCAGATATTGCATTGCCTGCTGCGGATCAAAGGTCAGTTCGGCGAGGCCGTGCCCGCGTCCCCACGCCATCGCATATTCGATTTGTTGAAATAGCACGCGTTGCAGTTCCGCCGCTTGCCCCGCCAATTGATTGCCAGCAAAGCTGACGATCCAACCGAGCAGACCGAGCACTGCGGTGAGCACGATGGCGAGCCGCCAGCCGCGTCCTATGGGTAGAATGCGGCCAAGCAACCGCGTGCCGCCGTCGAGCATGGTTGCGAACACAATGCCTGCGATGATGAGCAATAATGGTTGCGCGAGGAGCCACAGCAAAATGATGCCGACGGCCATGCCGATCCAGATCGCGGCGCGCTGTAATTCCTTGCGGACGAACGGGTCGCGCATCTCATTGGGGCCGGGTGTCTCGCTCATCTGCTCTCTCCCCTAGGCGTAATCGAAGTCCGTTTGCCCTGAGCCTGTCGAAGCCTGTCCTGAGCGCCTGCAAGGCAGTCGAAGGGGGTT
>JBBTFY010000119.1:0-5238 GCA_038041635.1 Pseudomonadota bacterium | reverse complement strand
CAGCATATTGAGCGGCCATGCGACGGGCAGCTACCTCGGTAAAGTCGCTGTGGCGCGCGATGCGCAAAAGACTGACTCGGTGCAATCGGTGAAGGCAATGCTGTTAGAGCGCAGCGCAACCGCCAACGCCAAGCCCGAGCTGGAAATTTATGCCGACGATGTGAAATGTGCACACGGCGCGAGCGTGGGGGAGCTGGATAAAGAGGCGATGTTCTATCTCGCGGCGCGCGGGTTGCCGCCTGCCGAGGCGAAGAAATTGCTGCTACAGGCCTTCATCGCCAGCGTGTTTGAAGGCGCTGCGGATGAGGACATGTTAACCAAAGCGGCGCTGGCAAAATTGGGAGAGATGGTGTGAGTGGGGCAGCACTTTCTTCTCCCCTCCCGCTTGCGGGAGGGGTCGGGGGTGGGCAGTCTGCACTGTCGACACTTCCCACCCCTAACCCCTCCCGCAAGCGGGAGGGGGACATTCGCGCCGACTTCCCCGGCCTTGCCGCCAAAAACGGGGGCAATTGGCATTATCTCGACAGTGCCGCGACCGCGCAAAAGCCTAGGCAAGTAATCGACGCGATGGCCCGCGCGATGGGCGAGGATTATGCAACCGTGCACCGGGGCGTTTACAAACGCTCGGCCGATATGACGCTGGCGTTCGAGGCGGCGCGGGCGCGCGTGGCAACCTTCATTGGCGCATCCGAGGATGAAATCATCTTCACCAAGGGCGCGACAGAGGCGATCAATCTGGTTGCCAGCTGCTTTCCGGCATGTGGTGACAAACCGCGCCGCGTGCTGCTCAGCCAGTTGGAGCATCATAGCAATATTGTGCCGTGGCAGCTTGCGGGCTGGCAGGTTGATGTCTGTCCGCTCACCCCCGACGGCCGGATCGACCTCGATGCCGCAGAGGCCATGCTCACCACCGATTTCGACATGATCGCCTTTGCCCATGTCTCGAACGTGCTGGGCAGCGTGCTCGATGCGAGCCGAGCGGCGGCGCTGGCACGCAAGGTCGGGGCGTGTTTGCTGCTCGATGGTTGTCAGGCGGCAGCGCGCATGCCGGTGGATGTGGCGGCGCTGGATTGCGACTTTTACGCCTTTTCCGGCCACAAGCTCTATGGACCGACGGGCATTGGTGTGCTGTGGGGAAAAAAGGGGCTATTGAATGCCATGCCGCCCTATCAAGGCGGCGGGTCGATGATCGACCGGGTGACGTTTGAACGCACAACCTTCGCCCCTGTGCCGCAGCGGTTCGAGGCGGGGACGCCAGCGATTGTCGAGGCCATCGCGCTCCATGCGGCGATTGATTATGTCAGCGCCATCGGCCTTGACGCCATTCATACGCACGAAGCGGCGTTGGTTGCGATGCTGCGCGACGAATTGACCAAGCTCAATAGTGTGCGCTTGTTCGGCCCAGCGGACAGCGCGGGGATTGTTTCCTTCGCGGTTGATGGCGTCCACCCGCACGACGTTGCCACCATCCTCGACGAAGCAGGGGTGGCGGTGCGTGCGGGCCACCACTGCGCGCAACCGTTGATGGATGCCCTTGGCGTTCCCGCCACGGTGCGCGCGAGCTTTGGGGCCTATTCTGATGCCAGCGATGTCGAGGCGTTGCTGCGCGGACTGGAACGCGTGCGGAGTATATTCGGATGAACAAACATGAGCCGATCAGCATGGAAGAAGTGACAAGCGTTCCCGCGCCGCCGCGCGCGCGGGTCAGTGATGTTGAGACTGCGCCAGAGAAATACGAGCGCAAGCGCGATTATCTTGCGGGCTTCCTCAGTGAGCAACCGCCTGTGGCGGCGACCGATGCCCCGGGCAGCGACCTGCAGAGCGCAGTCATCGAGGCAATCAAAGAGATTTACGACCCCGAAATCCCGGTCAACATTTATGACCTTGGCCTGATCTATGGTGTCGAGGTCGGCGCCGATAATCATGTTGTCGTCAACATGACGCTGACCACGCCGCACTGCCCCGTCGCGGAATCCATGCCGGGCGAGGTGGAGCTGCGCGTTGGCTCGGTGCCCGGCGTCGGATTGGTCGACGTCAATCTGGTATGGGATCCGCCGTGGAGCCCCGCCAATATGACTGATGAAGCGCGGTTAGAGCTGGGGATGTTATGACGATGACCGAAACCACCGCCCGCCCTGCTCGCCCCCGCCCCGCCGCGATAACCCTGACCGCGACCGCCGAAGCACGCATCGCCGCGTTAATGGCACAGGCCCCAGCGGGCACCATCGGGGTTAAACTCTCCACCCCGCGCCGTGGCTGTTCGGGCCTTGCCTACTCGGTTGATTATGTCAGCGAGGCAGTGGCTTTTGACGAGCGTATCGAAACACCGGGCGGGACATTTTTCGTCGATGGCGGGTCGATCCTCTACCTCATCGGATCGACAATGGACTGGGTCGAGGATGATTTCGCTGCCGGATTTGTCTTCACCAACCCCAATGCCAAGGGCGCGTGCGGGTGCGGTGAGAGTTTTACGGTATAGCCTATAGCCGCTCAAACGTAACCATCAGGCCATCTTTGGGCTTGGGGATCGGAAAATTCTGCCACGCTGGTTCATAGCCATCAGCCACGCTGACCCTATTTATGGTCAACAGGTGATGCAGGACGATCTTTGTCTGCATATAGGCAAAATGCAAACCGAGGCACATATGCGCGCCGCCGCCAAACGGCACCCAGGCAAATTTGTGCCGCTCGCGGGTCGCTTCGGGTGTGAAGCGCATGGGATTAAATGTCTCGGGGTCAGGCCAATATTCCGGCATGCGATGCGTATAGCTGGGGCTGACACCAACCGTCGTTCCTGCGGGAATATTATAGCCGCCAAAGGTGAAGTCCTTAACTGCGCGGCGCGGGATGCTAGGCACTGGCGGAACAAGGCGAAGCGTTTCCTTTATCGCCATCTCGGTCAGCTCCAACTGCCCCAGCGCATTATGCCCAACACCCTCGCCCGCTGGTGCGACAGACAGCATTTCGGCGCGCAGTCTGTCCTGCCACTCTGTGTTTTTGGCGAGCAGCCAGACCATTGAAGTCATACTGCTGGTGATGGTGTCGTGCGCCGCCATCATCAAGAAGTTCATATGATCGACGATGGCATCAACGCTTAGATAATTGCCGCTTTCGTCGGTCGCCTGGCAAAATTGGGTAAACATATCTTGCCCATCGGATTGTCGGCGCAGGGGCACCATCGGTGTAAAATAATCGACCAGATATTTCCGCCCGGCGACGCCGCGCCCCATCGCGGTGCCCGGCAGTGGGCGGCGCACCAAGCCGATGCTCGCCTGTACCATGTCGACAAACGCCTGATTGATCTTGTCCGCGTCTGGCCCCCATGGGATGCCAAGGAAACTGGTCGCCGCAAGGTCGAGCGTAAGTTGTTTGATCGCGGGGTAAAAAGGCATGGTTCGCCCGCTCCACTCAGGGATACGCGATGCGACACCTTGGTTCAGTGCTTCGGCATAATGGCGCATCGGTTCGGGTTTGAACGCGACCGATAATGCCTTGCGATCACTGCGATGCTTGTCGAAATCCATCAGCATCAGACCGCGAGGGAATAGCAGGTTGAGCAACGGGCCCCACCCTTGTTCGGACGAGAACAGCTTGTCCCGATCAAACAGGACCAACTCATTTGCATCTGGCCCGAACAATTGCACATTTTGCGACCCAAATGCATTGCTGCGAAATATCAGGCCATATTTATCGATCATGCCGAGGCCAAAACCCAACGGGTTTGCGAGTATCTTGACCGTGTTACCGACCAGAGGCCAGCCATCTTCGCCAGGAATATGGGCCAGTGCGCCTTTTGGATTACGCGGCAACCAGTGCGGATTGGCTTCAAACGTATGGGTAAGTGCGGTCATAAAACCCCCATCAAAAGCGGCGCAGCAGCACCTAGTCAACGCTTTACTAACATTGGCGTTAATAGACTATAGCCCAGCTCGATTTTTTGAGCTTGCATCTTGCCTCGTGTTGATTCACCTTCGCACCCGTGCCGCGATGCAATTTGAGGAGTGCGCACATGTCCCATCAACAGGCGAAAGCCAATTCAGCGAAAGGAGGTGATCCGATGTCTCATGGTTCAGCAATTGAGGTCGGTCAGGTTCCTACGGAGCGCGCGCGGCTGGGCTAACCAGACCGCGCCATGAGCGTTCCGGCGGGGAAACCCCTCCGATCGCTGACCATATATTGAAGGGTCGTCGGGATTGCCCCGGCGGCCCTTCTAGTTTGGCCTTCCCGCAAATTCTATAGTGGGGGACAGGTCTAGCGGCCCTACTTGTTTATCAAACACCCTTGGTCCGGTCGTCCTCGACCATATCGGGGGCGAGGTCGAGCCCGCGCATCCCATGCGCAGCCGTGTGCGATGGCGCGTGCGGATGCTCGACAAACTCGGCCTCCTCGGCTTCCAGCATCCCCTCCCATTTGGTGATGACGGATGTTGCCACCGCATTGCCGACCACATTGGTTGCGGTGCGGCCCATGTCGAGGAACTGGTCGATACCAAGGATGAGCGCGACCCCCTCCACCGGCAAGCCGAACATCGCGAGTGTGCCCGTGATGACGACCAGTGACGCGCGCGGCACAGCGGCGACGCCCTTTGACGAAATCATCAAGGTCAGCAAGATGACGATCTGGTCGCCGATACCGAGCGGGATATTATAAGCCTGCGCGATGAAGATCGTCGCAAAGCTCATATACATCATCGAACCGTCGAGGTTGAAGCTGTAGCCAAGCGGCAGCATGAAGCCCGATATACGGCGCGGCACGCCGAAACGGTCAAGCTGTTCGAATAGCTTTGGCAGTGCGGCTTCTGAACTGGCGGTTGAAAAAGCGATCATCATCGGTTCGCGGATATAGCGGATCAGCGTCCATATGCGCCGCCCAAGGAACAGAGCGCCAATCGACAGCAGGATGATCCATAATATGCCGAGCGACAGATAAAATTCGCTGACCAGCTCGACATAGATCTTAAGAATGCCAAGGCCGCTTGTAGCCACCACCTTGGCCAGCGCGCCAAACACCGCAAAGGGGGCATAGCGCATGACATAGCCGGTGATTTGCAGCATCAGCTCTGCGAGTGCCTCTGCCCCGCGCACCAATGGCACACCTTTTTCACCGATGGCGGAGAGGCCAACCCCCGCGAACAGCGCGAACACTAGTATTTGCAATATGTTATTGGTCGTCAGCGCCTCAAAGGCATTTTTGGGGAAGATGTGGAGGATAAACTCAAAGAAGTTCAGCTGCTGCACC
>JBBTFY010000118.1:13407-21732 GCA_038041635.1 Pseudomonadota bacterium | reverse complement strand
GCTCTGTAAGGCGCAGGCGGCCGTTGTTTCCCCCGTGCATCGTATCAACCAAACCCCAAATCCTCCCCCCTTGTGGGGGAGGTGGCACCTCGGAAGAGGTGACGGAGGGGGCTTTATGACAAACCTCTCAGCCGCAGGCGCGGCCTCGCCCCCACCCCTAACCCCTCCCCACAAGGGGGAGGGGGAATGACGGAAATAAAGGCTTCCTTGGTGTCAACTTTGTCAACTTTGGCACCTTGTATGCCAATAGATTTGCGGGCACACTCCGCACCTAACAGGGGGCACGCGCAATGAGAAAATGGATCGGTTGGGTGATCGCCATCACCCTTGGCCTCATTGGCGGGGCGGCACTGGCGGTTTCGCAGATGCGCCATCGCGGGCTGGGTGATGACATAAGTGTCGGGCCGTGGACCACCGCGCGCGACATCGGCAGCATCACCACCGATGCGCGCACCCGCGCCGTGGTGGCGCTACGCGGTCTGCTCGCGCTCCCGACCAGCGAGGCGCGCTACTTCACCGCCTCCGCCGACAGCAGCGGCCGCGCATTATCGGGCAAGTGCAGCTATACCCTTGCGGGCGGAATTATCGAGGCGCGGTGGTGGAGCGTGACGCTGTATGACAAGGGCGGCTGGCTGATCGTCAATCGCTGGAACAAACATTCGGTCGGCAGCGCCGCCTTTGCGCCAGAACAGCAGGGCGATTGGCGTGTCGCCATTTCCCCGGACGAGCAGCTGGGCGCGTGGATTCCCACGGCTGGCGACGCGGATTTTGAACTGACGATGCGCACCTATCGCCCACATGGTACGCTCGCAAGCAATCCGGCGCGCGTTACGCTGCCCACCATCACACGTGGGGAGTGCAGGCCATGAAGCGCTGGATAGGGTTTTTGATTGTTGCCGCGCTGGCTGGTGCAGGCGGCTATTATGGCACATTGCATGCCGCGCCCGCTTTCCTGATGAACAAGGCGCTGGACCGTATCACGATAGGCTCACCATGGAACCACTTCACCCATGCGCCACAGGTCAATGCACGGGCGCAATCCGTGGTGCGGCCCAGCCCCGATCTGCTCTACAGTATCTGCCCGTTCGACCTGTCGGCGGGGCCGCTCGAAGTGACCGCAGAGCCTATCCCCGGTCGCTATAGCTCGATCAGCGTGTTCGATTCGCAAACCAATGTCGCGTTCGTCCGCAATGATGAGCAAATGGCTGGTCGGCCCATGCGCGTGGTGCTGGCGCTGGCGGGACAGACGGTGCCAGCGAGCGTGCAGGTGGTGCGGCTGGCTGCGCCGCGCGGTGTCGCGTTGCAACGTGTGTTGCTTGCCGACCCGGCGGAGGCCGCTACCGTTGACCCGCTCCGACGCCGTGCGACGTGCCGAACGGTAGGGAGATAGGGTGTTCGCAAATATGGGGTTGCGCGCATCGGCGGTGCCGCCTAATAGCGCCATTCCCGTGCACGGAGGTGACTTCGTGCGCTAGGTCTAAATATGCGCCCGTAGCTCAGCTGGATAGAGCATCAGACTACGAATCTGAGGGTCGGACGTTCGAATCGTTCCGGGCGCACCATTATTTCAATGACTTAGCGGAATTGTTTCGTGGCGGGCGGGCCGTCCTTGCTCTCATGTAAGCACTATGTAAGCACGCGAACTGATTTGACCGCTGCCCGCAAACACAAATAACAAACATGCATTGGTTGCGGTCATACACTGTGAAAGGTGAATTGCGGTCCCCATGCGCTTACGCCGCTTGGCGTGCAAAGTTAGGACCCGTGATTACGCGGCTCCTGATTAAGCGGCGCGCGGTAAGCCCATCGCTATGGGCTACGCTGCCACGTTGCCCTGTCGCAAGCAGGTAAGTCCTGCTGGCCTGGTGCCCGCAATCGTGCAGTTTCGCACTGACTGGCTGCGACAACATATGTTGCGACCCGTGGCGCTCGTGTAGGCATCGTGCAACGATTGTCTCGCATCAACGCAATTGTTAGCGCTGCATTGGATAATGCATTTTGCTCTCGGATCGCTCGCAAGGTCGCGCGCGGCGCGCTATTGTCACCAATACCCTCAACGAAACTTATAGCTATGTTCTGCTCTGCGAAGGTGAGATCAGCGGCCAAGGTGGTGCATGTTGCGCTAGGCGCAGCAACTGGACTTGCAGTGCGGGCGGTCTGCGCCACGGTCGGTGCAGAAATGCTGATAGAAATTATCAATGTTATTGCGAGTCTCATATTAGCCTCCTCTATGGATGCAGAAAACTATGCTGCAAATTGAGCAAGCGCCAGTGACTATTATCGTGCGCTTGGCCTGCCCACTCGCAAAGCCTGACACACCGCGCTGCGCTTGCCGATGACAGTGCCGCCGGGTTCGGTGCGGAGCAATCCCAGTGCTGCCCCATCCGCTGGGGTGACGCCCTTCACCATGTAGGCAATCACTCGGTCTAGGTTCGGCACATAGCGCGCACGATTCGCATCCGCCACGCCAAGATTGCCGCCGATTGTTCGCGTGGCGATTGTCCCCGGCTGGTATGGTTGACCTGTGATGTTGCGCAGCCATCGCCGCCACATGCGCCCAATGGGCAATGCACGGGGGCAAGCAATCAGTAGATGAACGTGGCTGCCCTTGCTGCCATCGCCCGCGTCATTCTCCCTTACCCAAGCCCAGTAGATGCGTGCGCCCTTGCGCCGTGCCCAGTCACTGGCGAGTTTCATGAGACGTTCATTGGCATGTGCAGCTTGATCGTCGGCTATGCCCGCGTTGGTCCAGTGGATCGTTACAAAGCGGGTGAAGGGTTGCCCAGCCCCTAGCGCGGCATAAGCGGCGGTGATAATCGCCCGCGCCTTGTCCAGCGCCAATACATGGGTAACACGGTCTCCACGATTGCGTGCGCCACCCCAGCCAAGCCTATGTTTCACGTCAAACGGCACCCCACTCTAATCCTATCCCTAAATTGCAATGCCCGTGCCAATTCGTGGGAATGGCGGAATACCGTTGTCATGGTTCCGCCCGCCCATGCGCCATTGGCTGGCATTCGGGCGATGTGTCGCGGGTTTCAAGATTGGCGGGCAAAGCAAAGGGGGCGACCGTTGCCAGCCGCCCCCGTATCGCTATTTAACCGCGTGCAATTTGGAGGCACTTGCTTGCTGCGCAAGCCATTCACCAAGCGCTGCATGGAGGCCGTCCAGCGCATCGGGCGGGAAAGTTACGCCCTTGCCCGTTGGCCTCCAGCCGTCATTGTTTTCCACCCATTCGCGCAACTCGAAAAATGTCTTGCCGCGATACTCCCGCACCCCAGCCATAACGACAATGCCGCGCTTGGGGTGCGACCATACGGGGCCGCTGATATAATCGGGGGCGTTCATGGCCGTGCCTCCAGTCGGGTGACGATGCTGCGCAACACATAGCGGCTCGGCTTGCCCTTGCGGGTTTCGATGGACAGGCCCCGTTTGCGGAGTCTGGCGATGCTGTCACCGGGATTAGAGGCCCATGGTTGGACGTCCACCCGCGCAACACCCGTTAGCCCCGCTACGAACATGGCGAGCAACATACCATGCGGCTGTCCTTTGGTTCTGAATCTAAGCCCATCACTGGCATAATATGCCCACTTGTCAGGCATTGGTGCGGACTGGTATCGCCCGATCATTGCTGTGGCGTCGATTGCGGCGCGGGGGGAGCGTTGCCGCGCTCCCCCTTTCGCATCCCGGCCGGTCACGCTACCACATGTTCGCTGGTGGAGCCTACGCGGCGGGCATCAAGCCATGCGGCAACATCGGCGGGGTCATACATGATGCGGCGCATCACGCGGATATGACTCGGCCCTTCGCCCGTCATTCGCCACTTGGCTAAACACCCCTCGGTAACGCCGATGCGCGATGCAAGTGCTTTGGCGGTGAGTAATTGTTCGATCATTGGATCATGTCCTTATGCACCTGACCCGCTAAATCGGCGTCAGGGCATCACGATCTAAATGACGGCGGCCGGGATAATAACGACAATCGTTTTGGGAGCTTTGTCGCTATTTTTTTGGCGCACCCTTTCGAGGAATGAGAGCAGTGCGTCGGAATTGGGGCTGTGAATAAGGAATGGCCCAATCCAGCGAATTGGGCACATAGCCAGTGCGTTTTACGATTTCATTGAATGCTTTGAATCTACGCTGGGTGCTCCGCGTATCAATATCTAGCCGTAACTCTTTCTTCGCTTTCTCAAGTGCTCTTGTTCGGGTTTCGCCACGAGCCTCATATGCTAGGACTGTGTTGCCAAAGAGGATCAGCTCTAACTCCTGCTCTGATTTTTTCTTGCCCTTACGCTGGTCGGGGTATTCATGCGCCAACCGAGCGCGTAGCTCCAAGCGATAATCCTCTTGTGATTTGGGGCTGCCAACACGGAACAAGTATCGCAAGCGAGCCACCCCAATCTGGCGGGCCATGCGAAGCAAGGGCGCAATATCTAGCCTACGGGGTATTTCAGTCGTTCTGAACGCTTTGCATCCATCAATGTTATGGGGCCGTGGCGGCTTGTGCCAATCCAAGTCCGTCAGCTTGAAGGCGATGCGTTCAAAGTCATTGACGAATTGCTTAGTAAGCACCCTATCAGGGCACTCATCGTTCCGCATGTTTTCCGCTTGTGCGGATAAGCGGTGCATTTCTCTTGCAAGAGTAAACGCTAAAAGCTCGCTGCTCTCATCCATCCGGCGTCCGATCCGGGTCCGATGTTGCGCGGGGGCAGGGTGCGGACGTCACCCGTTCGACTGGCCAGTCTAGCCCACCGCGTAAACCGTCATATCCTCAAATCGGCTATGCGCAAGCGTGCGTCATCACACTTGTATTGCTTGCCCTACCTTGGCCAGTGCTGCGTCGCGCAACGCCGCCGCTGCCCATGTATTGAGGCTTTGCCCCGTCAATTGCGCCGCACGTGCCGCTTGTGCATGGACTATGGGATCGACACGAAACATCAACTTGCCCGAATAGGGTTTGTCAGGGTTTTTGCCCGCTTTGGCACAGGTGGTGAGATAATCATCCACCGCCTCATGAAAGGCCGCAATCAAGCCTTCAACGCTATCCGCATGAAAGCCAACGCCATCCTCTATCCCGGCAATCCGCCCGAAAAAGATGCGATCAACGCCGTCAAACTCAATCTTGGCACTGTAACCATTATGGGTCAGCATATCACTCATGGCTTTATTCCTAATCTGGTTAGATACGCCCTCGCGGCACGCACCTGATATTGCTTTGCTTCCTTCGCAGGGTGCGGGCGGTGGAATGTTTCGATCATCCCATCCCACTCAAACCGGACGCGCGACCCGTTGCCCTCAATCACGCGGCACCCCACCGCCATCAACAGGCTTTCAATCGCAGCCCAGTCGATGGATGCTGGCACAGGGTCAACAAACACCGCTTTGAGCGTTTTGGCCTGCTTGCTATTCATGCTTGCACATAACGCTATCATTGTCAGGATGCAAGCATATTTTGATAGCGTTTGACGGGCATGTCATTGTGGCGAGCGTAGGCGCACAACATTGCCCGTGTCGGGGGCGGGGGATAGCAGCGCATCAACATGTGCCGCCCAAGCATCAAGCGCGGCGCGCTTTTCCGGCCCCCAGCCGTGACGCTGATAGACGCCAGCGACGCCGCTACGGCTACCCGACACATGATTAAGCACGGCCTCTGTCACTTCAAACCGCACACCAAGTCGCTGTAGGCCCGTTGCGAGCGTGCGGCGGGCGTCGTGCAGTCGCCATGGGGTCAATGCGTCGGGTTGTTCCTCTCCCGCCTCCAGCGTCTCTTGACGGGCAATGGCGAGCATCGCGGTATCCAATGTCACCTTGGCGCGCGAAAAGCCGGATACGGGGGACGTGCCCGTAGTGGAGAATACAAGGCCTTTGCGGGGCCATTGATTGGCGGGGTCCAATCCGCGACCCGCTGCCCTGTCCAGCGCCGCAATGGCGGCGGCGCTTAGCGGCACATCATGCCCCTCACCATTTTTTGACCGTGCACGGGGGAGCATCCAAAGCGCCGCCGTGCGGTCAAGTTCGCTCCAATCCAGTCCCGCCGCTTCCTCGCGTCGCTGTCCCGTGATGAACAGCAATTCGTATAGCGGCCCGAATGGATAGGATAAGGACGCCGCCGCTTTCATTGCCAGTGCCAATTCCCCGTCGCCTAGCACCCTGTCCCTGCTTTGCACCGATGGGGGCGGGGTCATCTTGTCCATAGGCGATGTGGCAAGGTCATCACGGCTAACGGCCCAATTGAACAGCTTGCGCAATACGGCAAAACAATTCCGGCGAACGGCGGGGCGTTCGTGCGGGATGCTATCAATCACGCGGATAATGTCGCGCTTGGTAATCGCGGGCAGGGGCTTATCTGCTAGAACAGGTTTGGCGTGATTGCGCAGCAACCCTTCTGCAAAGGTATAGCTGTTGCGCGTCGCTCGCTTGGTATGCAGCTCTAGGAAGCGGTCAGCATAGGCGCTGAACGCCAGTTCGCGCGCTGCCCGCTCTTGATCGCGCGATGCTGCCTTACGGACTGCACGGGCTTTCACATCATCTTGCTGCGCATCCACAGGGTCAATCCCACGCCGCACTTGCTCTGCCAATTCATTGGCGCGCTTGCGGGCCTTGTCCACCGTCCATTCGCCATAGCGCCCGATGGTGCAGCGCCGCGATTCGCCCGCCCGCCCACCAACGCGAAACTGATAGACGAACGATTTGATTCCGGCCGGGGTGACGCGAACGCCAAAGCCCTTGGTCGAGCCGTCGCCCGCATCCCACAAGAATATGATTCCCGATGATGGTGCAAGGGCATCCACAGCCCGCTTGGTGATGTATCCCGCTGCCACTCTAATTGCCCTTCATCGCCCCATGTAATCACCATGTAAGCACCGTAAACGCATTTGGGGCAATGTCAAAAATAATCAGTCGTGCAATTAGCCCCAGTAATACGCCATTTATGTCGTTTGAGCCATTTCAGAGAATGTCAAAAATGGCCATGTTCAGAAACTACGAATCTGAGGGTCGGACGTTCGAATCGTTCCGGGCGCACCATTTCCTTCTCAAATTATAATTTATATCGCAGCCGCCGTTTTGCGCCGTTTTTACGCGCGTGTTTCCCTCTTGTTCTATTGGAACAAATGCGATACATAATCACCATTACCGGATTCGACTGCGGGTGATTGCAGCGGTGCGGGATAGTCATTAGACGTGGGAAGGACGAGGATATGGCAGCTAAATTAAAGGTGGTCGAAAGCAATTCTATGGCAAATAGTCCCGAACGGCAGCGCGCGCTTGAGGCGGCGTTGGCACAGATAGACCGCGCCTTTGGCAAGGGCTCGGCGATGAAACTTGGTAGCCGCGAGGCGATGGAGATTGAATCGATTTCCACCGGCTCGCTAGGCCTCGACATTGCTTTGGGTATTGGCGGATTGCCGCGTGGCCGCGTTGTTGAAATCTATGGCCCCGAAAGCTCGGGCAAGACGACATTGGCCCTGCATGTGATTGCCGAAGCGCAAAAGACTGGCGGAACCGCCGCCTTTGTCGATGCCGAACATGCGCTCGACCCTATTTATGCGCGCAAATTGGGCGTGAACATCGACGAACTGATTGTCTCGCAACCCGACACGGGTGAACAGGCGCTGGAAATTGTCGATACGCTGGTGCGCTCGAACGCCATCGACGTGCTGGTCATCGATTCGGTTGCCGCTTTGGTGCCGCGTGCCGAAATCGAGGGCGAAATGGGCGACAGCCATGTCGGGCTTCAGGCGCGGTTGATGTCGCAATCATTACGCAAATTGACGGGCTCGATCAGCCGGTCAAACTGCCTTGTCATTTTCATCAACCAGTTGCGGATGAAAATCGGCGTGATGTACGGTAACCCTGAAACCACGACGGGCGGTAATGCGCTAAAATTTTACGCGAGCGTAAGGCTCGACATTCGTCGCATAGGTCAGATCAAGGATCGCGAAGAAATTGTAGGCAACGCAACGCGGGTTAAAGTTGTCAAAAACAAGGTCGCGCCGCCATTCAAACAGGTCGAGTTTGACATCATGTATGGCGAGGGGATTTCCAAGGTTGGCGAGATTCTCGACCTAGGCGTCAAGGCCGGTATCGTCGAAAAGTCCGGCGCTTGGTTCTCCTATGATTCGGTGCGGATTGGCCAGGGACGCGAAAACTCCAAGCAATTCCTCAAGGATAATCCCGACATGATGAACCGGCTCGAAGCGGCGATTCGCGGCAAAACCGAGGAAGTGGCCGAAGCGCTGATGGCTGGCCCCGATGCGGACGACGGTGACGACGCGGAGTGAGGTTGTGCGGTCGATAGACTACGAATTCGGTTAAGCAAAATAAT
>JBBTFY010000118.1:0-13307 GCA_038041635.1 Pseudomonadota bacterium | reverse complement strand
ACGCGGAGTGAGGTTGTGCGGTCGATAGACTACGAATTCGGTTAAGCAAAATAATGGTTGATTGCGAATTGACCTCAGTTAAATGTTGAGTCGCCAATAATAATTTGGCGGGACAGTTATATTCTTAGGGGATGGAATAATGAAATCAAAATATGCAGTAGGCGCTTTGCTGTTTGCCAGCGTTCAACTTTCCGGTTGCGCAACAATTATTAACGGCACGAGTCAGGATGTGGATTTCAATTCCGATCCGGCAGGTGCGATTATAGAACTCCAATCAGGTCAGAATTGCGTGACGCCGTGCACATTCAGCATGCGGCGAGGCGACGATGCCGAGGTGCATATCAACAAGCCGGGTTTCGCGCCGGTTTCCGTCTATATTCAGAGCAGACTGGGTGGATCGACATTCGGAAATATCATCCTTGGTGGAGGGATTGGCGCCGTAGTCGACGGATCTAATGGCGCTTCCAACCATCTATATCCCAACCCAGTTTATGTCCGCCTTGTCCCAGTGGGATCGAGCGAAGAACCCGTTCTTCTTGATAAGGATGGCGTGGTTATTGCGACGGTTGCTGCACATAACGCCGAAGTGGGCGAGGATGTGCGCGAGGGGATTGCGGGGCAAGGTAACGCTCCGCGCACTGACGGTGGTAACTGACTCAGGCACATCCTTATTTTAATATGATGAGATTGCGCTCGTCGAACCTCGCTTCGACGAGCGTTGTCTTTTACTATGGCCTGCCAATTCCCATAGACAAATTGTATTTTGCCCGCTTGTCGGCAAGGCGGGGCTCGCCTAAGTCTAAAATATGACCACGACCAACGATCTCCGCCGCTCTTTTCTCGATTATTTTGAAGGGCATGGCCATCAGAGCGTCGCGTTTGCACCGCTATCGACGGTCCTCTCTATATTAGCATCGACCTCGACGGCATTGACCCATCAGAGGCGCCGGGCGTATCTCATCCTGAACCAGGTGGCTTAACGGTAAGAGAGGTTCTTGGGATACTTAATCGTCAGACCGCCCCTATAGTGGGGGTTGATATTGTAGAGTTAAATCCAACGCGCGACCTGAATGGAGTTACCGCTATCTTGGCCGCCAAATTGGTCAGAGAATGCTCGGCATTGATCGTACGTAATAAACAATTCTGACAGTTTCTAGGAGCCCACAATGACGCTGATTGTCCATCATCTCAATAATAGTCGTTCGCAACGCATTCTCTGGATTTTGGAGGAGCTGGGGCTGGACTATGACATACGGCATTACACCCGCGATGCTGTAACCAACCTTGCTCCTGCCGAATTGTTGGAGGTTCACCCGTTGGGTAAGTCACCGTTGTTGCAAGACGGTGACCGGGTCATCATGGAGTCGGCTGCGATAATCGAATATTTATGCGAACGACATGGCGGACAGGCTTTGGTGCCTCCGGTCGGCAGCGATGAGCATATTCGTCACCTTGAATTGATGCATTTTGCTGAAGGGTCGGCGATGACACCAATATTATTGTCGCTTTATACCTCTCGGCTGGGGGATGCTGCAGAACCGCTGCAACCGCGCATCAACCAACAAATGGAGTCGCATTTCGACTATATGGAAAGCGAGTTGAACGACCATGGTCATTTTATTGGCACAGAATTAAGCGCCGCCGACATCATGCTGAGCTTTCCAGCCGAAATTGCAGTGATGCAAGGCCGTGTGGCCACACGACCAAAGCTCGCTGCATTTGTTCGCGCATGTCATGAACGCCCCGCATGGTTGCGGGCGCGTGAAAAAGGCGGGGCCTATTACGGCTATTGATTGCGTGGTTTTTTTTGAGAACCACCGCTTTTGCCCGCTTGTCGGCAAGGCGGGGCTCGCCTAAGTCAAAAATATGACCACGACCAACGATCTTCGCCGCTCTTTCCTCGATTATTTTGAAGGGCATGGCCATCAGAGCGTCGCGTCTGCACCGCTAGTGCCGCACAACGACCCGACGTTGATGTTCGTCAATGCGGGGATGGTGCCTTTCAAAAATGTATTCACGGGACTCGAAACCCGGCCCTATGTCACCGCGACATCATCGCAAAAATGCGTTCGCGCGGGCGGCAAGCATAATGACCTCGACAATGTCGGTTACACTGCACGCCACCACACCTTCTTTGAAATGTTAGGTAATTTCTCGTTCGGGGACTATTTCAAGGAGCGTGCCATAGAGTTGGCGTGGACGCTCCTGACGCGCGAATGGGGATTGGCCAAAGATCGCCTCACCGTCACCGTCTATCACACCGACGACGAAGCCCATCGCTTGTGGCAGAGCATAGCAGGCCTGCCAGATGATCGCATTATCCGCATCCCGACGTCCGACAATTTCTGGTCGATGGGCGACACTGGCCCGTGCGGGCCGTGTAGCGAGATATTTTACGATCATGGCGACCATATTGCGGGCGGCCCACCAGGATCACCGGACGAGGATGGTGACCGCTTCGTAGAGATTTGGAACCTTGTTTTCATGCAGCACGAACAGGAGGCGGGTGCCATTGTCCGCGACCTGCCGCGACCCTCTATTGATACTGGCATGGGGTTGGAACGTGTCGCCGCAGTAACGCAGGGTGTGCATGACAATTATGACACGGACACTTTCCGTGCGCTGATTGCTGTGTCTGAAGAATTGACGAGCACCCACGCACAGGGTGAGGCGCGGGCCAGCCATCGCATCATCGCCGATCATCTGCGTTCGACAGGCTTTTTGATGGCCGATGGCGTCATGCCTTCCAACGAAGGGCGCGGTTATGTCTTGCGACGGATAATGCGCCGCGCCATGCGCCACGCGCATCTTTTGGGTGCAAAGACCCCGCTGATGCATCGCCTCGTGCCAGCATTGGTGGCAGAGATGGGTGTGGCTTATCCAGAATTGCTCCGCGCCCAGCCCTTGCTCATTGAGACGTTCGAGAGAGAGGAAACACGTTTTCGGCAGACGCTCGATAAGGGGCTGAAGCTGCTCGATGAGGCGATAATGGGTCTGGATGCAGGTGCGATACTGGCGGGCGATGTCGCGTTCAAACTGTATGACACCTATGGCTTCCCCTATGATTTAACCGAGGATGCTTTGCGTGCGCAGGGCATAGCGGTTGATCGCGCAGGGTTCGACGTGTCGATGGCACAGCAAAAATCGGCCGCGCGCGCGGCTTGGAAAGGGTCGGGCGACAAGGCTTCGGAAGATGTCTGGTACGACATAGCAGAACGCGCGGGCGCAACCGAGTTCATAGGCTACACGTCCGATGAGGGAGAGGGCGAAGTCGTCGCCATCGTCAATGACGGCAAGGAAGTGTCGAGCGCCAACGCTGGTGACAAGGTAACGATTATTACCAATCAAACGCCATTTTACGGCGAAAGCGGCGGACAAATGGGCGACGCAGGGTCTATGGCGGGCGCAAATCTTTCGGCCACAATTACGGACACCGCAAAGCCATTGGGGCGGCTCCACGCGCACCGAACGACCATCATTGGCGGCACTATTGCGGTCGGGGATGCAGTTAAGCTTTCGGTTGATTCAGACCGCCGCGACAGATTGCGTGCGAACCATAGCGCGACACATTTACTGCACGCTGCATTGCGCAACCGGCTTGGCGCTCATGTGACGCAAAAGGGCAGCATGGTTGCCGAGGATCGCCTGCGCTTTGACTTTTCGCAACCTGTCGCGGTCACGGCTGAGCAATTGGCCCAAGTTGAAGCCGATGTGAACGCGCAAATTCGCGGTAACGGGACTGTGCAGACGCGTCTGATGGCTCCCGAAGAAGCGGTGGCGGCTGGCGCGCTAGCTCTGTTTGGCGAAAAATATGGTGATGAGGTCCGCGTGCTTTCGATGGGCCATGCCGACGCAAATGGCGATGCCATGCCTTACTCCACGGAGCTGTGTGGCGGTATGCATGTCCGCGCGCTCGGCGATATTGGCCTGTTCAAATTGGTCAGCGAAACAGCGGTGGCGAGCGGGATCCGCCGTGTGGAGGCGCTGACAGGAGAAGCCGCGCGGCTCTATCTCGTCGCGCGTGATGATGCTCTAAAATCGGTCGCGAGTTTGCTCAAGGTTGCCCCAGAGGATGTCCCTGCGCGTGTCACCGCTTTAGCCGATGCACTCAAAAAATCTGAACGCGAATTGGCAGAAGCCAAGAAGGCGGCGGCATTAGGCGGAAGTTCTTCCGCTGGTGCAGCGAGTGAGGATGTCAACGGCACAGCTTTCCTCGCACAAATTGTCGATGGGCTCGATCCAAAAGAATTACGCGGCACCGCTGATGAAATGCGAAAAACACTCGGTTCGGGGGTCGTCGCTCTGATTGCGATCAATGATGGTCGCGCATCGGTTGCGGTCAGCGTCTCTGACGACAAGGTCGACATCGCCAATGCGGTCGATCTGGTCAAGGTCGCGGTCACGGCTCTTGGTGGACAGGGTGGTGGTGGCCGCCCCACGATGGCGCAGGGCGGCGGGCCAGAGGGTGCAAATGCCGAAACCGCTATTGCCGCTATACGCGCGGTAATCGCGGTATAGGCTCCTAGGGTCAGGGCCCTGACCCTAATCCTCTACACCTCTGATTTTTCCCCAAGTCCGCGCGGCGGTGTAGCCCAGATAACCGGTTCCGAATAATGCGTATAGCGGTTCGGGAATCCCTGCGAGGTAGGCGTTCATCCCCGCCGCGATACCTTGCGCCATTTCTGGCCGTGCGGCGGCGATCAGCCCCATTGGAATGGCCCACAACAATAACGCATACATGACGTAGAGGAAACTGGGGCGTGCGCGACTGGTCCATGGGTCAGCGCTTTGCGCTTCGGCGATAATCGCAGACATTTGCGCTTTGATTGCCTCCATCTCGTGAGCGCCTTCCAATTTCAAAAACTCCAATTTTGCGCGGTCGCGCGCTTCGGGGTCGGGGATAATTTTGTCGATCAGACTGGCGATGGGGCCAATCAGCCCTTCAAGGATGCTCATATTTTCAGACTCCTGTTTTGAAAGTTGACAAAGTTGACACCTAGATGCCGTTTGTGTTGCGATATATTAACCAATACGGTGCTTAATCCAGCCAAATGCAAAGCTTTCATTAGCAGGGCGGGCTTCTGCCAGCGCGATATATCGTTCGCCCTGCAACGCTTCCATGGCTTTGAGCAACACAGGTTCACTATCCGCCTCGCGCGTGGCCATAAGCCCCTTCAGCGCAGCTATGGTGGCGGGGCCGATGGCGCGATCGACGGCGATGTCACTATAGTCACGGGCGTTGCGGTTGAGGGCGTTGAGCGCACGTTGTAAAAATCCGACTGCAACCGACGGTCCCATGTTGACGGCTGTGTCGAAGCATTCTGCGGCAATTATTGGCGCAATAGTGGCAATTGTATCGAATCCAGGATTTTCCCAATATAGGTGACGGTATATCCGCTGTGCTTCTATTTTTGGCAGTGCAGACATGGGCCCGATATAACCATTTTCGCGCGCAACATTTTCGGTTACGCCCCAGCGGGTTGGTCCCCCGCGATCATCCGGGTGGTCGACATAACCGCCTTCGCGTTGAATAACCGCGTTGATTAAAATTTCTACCGACTGTGCATTGGCCATGATGTGCTCCGATTTATTCGGCGCAATAAATAACCTATTTGGAATGTTGTAGGAAAGGACTATTTTAACTCGACTCCGCAACTTTGCCGTGCCACCTGTGGTGTGGAACAAATGGGGGGTGAAAGGGTCGCGCCGATGGTCGCAATCGCTGCAACGGTGGCCTATCTGGGGCTGGAAGCGCTGTCGGTTGAGGTGCAGTGCCAGGTCGCGCCTGGCTTGCCTGCCTTTGTCATCGTCGGCCTGCCCGATAAAGCGGTGGCCGAAAGCCGCGAACGGGTGCGCGCTGCGATTACCGCGATTGGCCTGTCGCTGCCGCCCAAACGGATCACCGTTAATCTGTCGCCCGCTGATCTGCCCAAAGAAGGGTCGCATTTCGACCTGCCCATCGCGCTCGCCTTGCTCGGTGCCATGGGGGTGGTCGATGCCGAAACACTAGCGTCCTACATTGTTGTTGGCGAATTGGGATTGGACGGACGGATAGCTGCATCGCCCGGGGTATTGCTCGCGGCGCTGCATGCCAGTGGGCGCTCACTTGGGTTGATTTGCCCGGCGGTTCAGGGGCCAGAAGCGGCGTGGGCGGGCGAAGTAGAAGTGATTGCTGCTCCCGACCTATTATCTTTGCTCAACCATATCAATCGAACCGGGCACATATTGCCGCCAGAACCAGCACAGGCCGCTCCGCCGATCCGCAACGTCGATATGGCGCAGGTCAAGGGGCAGGAGGTGGCGCGCCGCGCGCTCGAAATTGCGGCGGCTGGCGGCCATAATTTGCTGATGGTCGGGCCGCCCGGCGCGGGGAAATCCCTGCTCGCGGCGTGCCTGCCTGGCATCTTACCCGACCTCACCCCGGCGGAGGCGCTGGAGGTGTCGATGGTCGCGTCAGTCGCGGGCGCGCTTGATGGCGGGCGGCTCATCCGCTCACGCCCGTTCCGTTCCCCGCACCACAGCGCATCAATGGCCGCGCTGGTTGGCGGCGGCCTTCGGGTTCGCCCGGGCGAGGTCAGCCTCGCGCATCTGGGCGTATTGTTCCTCGATGAATTGCCGGAGTTTCAGCGCCCCGTGCTCGACAGCTTGCGCCAACCGCTGGAAGCCGGGGTGGTCAGCATCGCGCGCGCCAACAGCCACGTCACATTTCCCGCGCGGGTGCAATTGGTGGCGGCGATGAACCCATGTCGCTGTGGGCATTTGGGTGATGCTGCGCTCGCCTGTTCGCGCGCGCCGCGCTGTGCGGCGGATTATCAGGCGCGTGTTTCAGGGCCATTGCTTGACCGGATTGACCTGAGCGTTGATGTTGAGGCGGTCAGCGCCGCCGATCTAGTTAGCACTGCGCGGTCCGAGAGCAGCGATGTTGTGGCCGCACGTGTAGCGGCTGCTCGTGCCATTCAGACCGCGCGTTATGCGGGCGGCAAGGCGCGCAGCAATGCTGAGGCAAACGGTCCCGAGCTTGACGACCACTCGACCCCTGACGAGGCAGGACAGGCGCTACTGGCACAGGCCGCTGGTGCATTACGGTTATCGGCACGCGGCTATACGCGGGTCCTGCGGGTCGCAAGGACAATTGCCGATCTGGCGGGTGCCGAGAGTGTCGGGCGTATCCATATCGCAGAAGCGCTCAGCTATCGCCGCCGCGCGCCAGTGAATTAGGGCCTGCCTCTAAACCGCGTTGGCGCCTGTCAGTTCGAGCAGCGGCGGGGTGGACGCGGGCTTGCCGCTCGCACCATTGCGGCGATGGGTGAATCGGCCATCAACCTGGCTGCCTTGTTCGATAGTCAGATTTTCATAGGTGACGTCGCCCGTCACCCGCGCGCTGGCGTGAAGCGTCAGGTCGCGGGCGTTAATCGACCCCTCAACCGTGCCCGATAATTTGGCGCTTTCCGCCGTAATCGCGCCTTTGATGACGCTATCCTGTCCCTGCACCAGATTGGCGCAGGCAAGGTCGCCGTCGATACGCCCGTCGATGTGCAGGTCAACGCTGGCGGCGACATTACCCGTAATAACGACGTCGCTGCCGAGGATGGAGAAGGTTGCGCCGCGTCCGCCGCTCGCCATTCTAGCGGGCGTTGCCACGGCTGTGGACGCGTTGGCTGACGCTGGCTTGGACTTCGAGAACATCGGGATTAGCCTCCAAAAAACGGCGCGGGTTAACGGCGCTACCGTTGACGCGCACTTCAAAATGCAGATGGGTTCCGGTCGAACGGCCCGTCGATCCCATCAAGCCGATCTGCGTGCCCGGCGTTACCGTCTGCCCGACGCGCGTGACAAAGCCAGACATATGGGCATAGCGCGTCATGATGCCGTGGCCATGGTCGATCTCGATGGTGTTGCCATAGCCTGACTGGCGCCCGACAAAGGCGACGCGGCCAGCGGCGGCGGCGCGGATCGGGCTGGCATGCGCGCCCTTGAAATCGAGGCCAGCGTGCATCGCACCCGAGCCGTTGAACGGATCGCGGCGATAACCGAATCCGCTGGACAGGTTCATCCCTTCGGCGGGCAGTGAGGAGGGAAGCGAGAGCACGAGCTGTTCTACCAATTCCATCCGCGCGACTGCCTGTGCCAGCCGTTGGAAGGCAGGGTCGCGCGGAGCAGCGGCCTCATGACGCGATGCGGGAATGAAGGGGCCACCCTGACCCTCGGTCGATCCGGCGCGAATGCCGACGGCTGCGAGCGCCGTTTCGGCACGCTGACTGCGCGCGTCGATGGCGCTGATCATCGCGACTACGAGACGGCTCTGGCGTTCGCCGATGGCGTGCAATGCGCTGATTCTGTCCGATGGCACAGGCGTTGCCGCATCAGACGTTGCTGTTTCTGTCGGATTAGTGGGCGCGGGCGGAGCATTGTCGAAATCGGCCGCAAGCACGCCTTCGAGATAGTCTTGGCGCGCGCCGAGCGAGCGAACCTGCGCCGCCATGCGTTCAGCTTCGGTGGCGACGCGCGCCTCGGCACGTTCAACCGCAACCGCTCGGGCGGCGACATCGCGCTGTTGATAGGTGGCGCTTGCTTGCCAGAGTATCATGCCAATGGTGAAGGCCAACCACAAGCCAAGCGCGCCCAGCACCAGCGCCGCGACGCGGCGCTGCAATACCGCGCTCAGGCGGATGAAGCGCACTTCTCCGCCGGTGCGGATAAAAATCTCATGATCGCGAAACACCGCTTTCCACATAGTGGAGAGCGAGGCCCAGCGCTGTGATAGTGACACGTGGAGCGACCCCCGTTGGTTCCCTAAAGCGCGGCACTAGCAGTGCGGGCGGCAGAGTCGAATCAACCCAAGCGGACTCGTGACGAGTCGAAGCATGGCTGCGACGAGACGCTTTTTAACCATTGATTCACCATGATGTGACGCGAATCACCCCCATTTTGGTGGGTGTTGCATATGCGGCGCATACGGGGCACTCTGTGCGCGTGCGGCAAGCGACTAAACGCCGCGACCATAAAGGGAGGCTGTTATGGATTGGATGTTGATGGCGTGGAAAAAATACGCCGATTTTTCCGGGCGTGCGCGCCGCAAAGAATATTGGATGTTCGTTCTTGGTTATTTCATCATGGCGATTATCGCCAACATCGTCGATAGCGTGCTCGGCATGAGTGGGATGATCGGTCCTTACGGCCCACTCACGGCGTTGCTGCTTTTGGCCGTAATCGTTCCCAGTATTGCGGCTGGCGTTCGCCGGCTGCACGATCAGGACAAGAGTGGGTGGTTCATGCTCCTCGGCCTCATTCCGCTTGTCGGAATTGTGCTGCTCGTCTTCTTCTGTCTCGAAGGAACCAAGGGCCCCAATCAATATGGTCCCGATCCCAAGGGTAGCGACGCCGCGACCTTTAGTTGATGCGAATGGCTGGCGGGCGGCTTCTCGCCCCCGCCAGCGTTCACGCCACATTGACGATTTGGCGCTATAGGACGGGGCATGCGTGATATGCCCGCCACCCATGATAGTAAGATGAACGGCGGAGCCGTCTCGTCCGCCCGCCCGCGTTCTGCGGTGTCGAGCGGGGTTGGTGTTGCGGGCCTCGCGGGCCTGATCGGCTGGTTCCTGTTCGCGCGTCATTTTGGCATGAACGGTGAATTGAGTGCGCTGGCCAGCGTATTTGCCACGGGGCTATGCATGGTCGCATGGTCGCTGTTCGTCGATAAAGTCCATCGCAATCCGTCCACGGGGATCGATTGGTCGCTGCGCCGCCCATGGGCCGAGGTCAACGACATCTCCCCCACCAAACTCGCTGGCCTGTGGGCGACATGGGCGGTCATCGCCTTCGTCTATTGCATCATGCGCTATTATTGGTCGGGCCAATACGCCTTTGCGATGAAATATATGGGCTGTGCGCTCATCCTGATGGTGCCGCTCTCGATCCCCTATGTGCTTTGGCTCGACCGCCGCCTCGTGGAGCCACGTGACGGCGCGTGGCATTTTGGGCACTGGCTGCTCGGCGGCGACGATGCCGACATGGCGCAACTATGGAAACATTGGCGCAGCTGGCTGGTGAAGGGGTTTTTCACCGCCTTCATGATCTCGATCGTTCCGGGCAATTTCGTCAATATCGTGCTGCGCCCATGGGGCATCATCCTTGGCAATCCGGTTGAGTTTGCCGCGTTCGGCATCGGCTTTTTCTACCTCATCGACGTGCATTTTGCGACCGTTGGCTATGTGCTGACCATGCGCCCGCTCGACGCGCACATCCGCACCGCCAACCCCTATGGCATGGGCTGGGTCGCGGCGCTCGCCTGCTATCCGCCGTTCGTCTTGATGAACCCCGGCGGGCCGCTGTTTTACGAACAGGATGGGCGGCAATGGAACTGGTGGTTCGACGCGTTCGGCGTGCCAGTACAGGGCTGGTGGATATGGGGCGCGATGTTGGTCATCCTCACCGCCATTTATGCGTGGGCGACGGTGGCGTTCGGCATCCGTTTTTCCAATTTGACACATCGCGGCGTCATTACCCACGGGCCATATAAATGGACGCGGCATCCGGCCTATGTCGCCAAGAACAGTTTCTGGTGGCTGTCCAGCCTCGTCATCCTGCCATGGGACGGCGGCTGGGTCACGGCGCTGCGCAACACCATGCTGCTCAGCGCGGTCAGCGGCATCTATTATTGGCGCGCCAAGACCGAGGAACGGCATTTGCTCGCCGACCCCGAATACCGCGCCTATTGGGACTGGGCGCAAGAATATGCACCTGTGCCGCGCTTTTTCCGCATGCTAACGGGGCTGGACCGGCCGGTAATTACCCTCGAACCCGATGAACGGGTCGGGCCAGTGGTGTAGCAAAAGGGCGGCACTTTTCAGTCGCCGCCCTCGCTTAATCATGTCAATTCAGGTCAGAACTTGAACGAAGCCTCGACACCCCAGGTGCGTGGGTCGTTGATGAATCCGGTCAAATTGTTGAAGTCGATGCCGCCGACCGCCGACACGTCATTGGTGATGTTACGCACGAACGCCGCAATGTCATAGCGGTCGGTGCGATAGCCGACGCGAAGGCCGCCTTCGACCAGGCTGTCATCGTTAAACTCAACCGATTCATACAGGAAAAAGTTGATTTTCGAACGATAGGTCCAATCGGTGAAGGCATAGAGCGCGCCGCCGCTGAACGGTGTTTCATAGCCAGCGGTCCAGTTGGCGGTCCAACGCGGGGCTTGTGGCAATTGGTTGCCGTCGATCGAATAGATGTTGGTCGAACCCGCACGCAATGGGTCGGTGACGGTGCAAGGCGCACCGCATCCGGCGACAAAGGCGTTCGGATCGTCGATCTTGGCGCTGTTATAGGAAACGCCAGCGCTCAATGTCACGCCCGTTGCTGGGCGCGCCTGAAACTCGGCTTCCAGCCCATAACCATCGGCATTGGCGGCGTTGAACAGCGTCGTCAGGTTTGACGTGCCGCCCACTGCGGTCAATTGCAGATTGTCGGTCGAGAAATAATATCCCGTAAGGTTGAACCGCACACGGCCATCGGCCAGCGTGGATTTCAGGCCCGCCTCATAACTCATCGTCGTTTCGCTGTTGGCGAAGGACAATGTGCGGGAAAAGGACAGGCGGCCCTGAATCGACGGGGCGCGATAGCCACGGGCAACGCGGGCGAACAGGTTGACGTCATCCGACGCAGCATAAAGCGCCGAAACGTCCCATGTTACCACGCTGTCTTTGACGCTGGCGCTGATCGGGGCGACGGGGCCGCCCGTGTTCAGGAAGGCGGGGCGGTTATCAATCGGGCGGGCCGCGACCAGATCGCGCTTGTCATGGTTGTAACGCGCGCCGGCTTGCAGCGTCAGGCCATTGTCGAACGCATAATTGACCGACCCGAACAGGCCGAACGCGTCGCTGTCCTGCCGCTGCACCGCAACCGCCGCCGCCGTCAGGTCGGTCGGGTTGCTGAAATCGAGGCTTTCGATGTCGAGCTTTTCGTTGAACAGGAACGCACCAACTTGATAACCCAGACCGCCCGAATTGTTCGATGCGATGCGCAGCTCCTGTGTAAACTGGTCCAGGCTGGGGATATTGCTCTGGCTTTGCGCGGAAAAGGCGATGACGCCGGGGCCCTGGCTTGGCGCAAAACGGTTGCCAAAGCCGCCGTCAATGTCGCCGCGACTTTGCAGTGTGCCCGTCCAATAGCTGGTGATAGAGGTGAGGGTGACTGCACCTGCATCATATTCGATGGTCGCGCCGATGTTGCGGTTTTCCAGATCCTGAAAATTGAGGCCATCGGCGCGGGTGACATGCGGGTTAAACGCAGTGCCGGGGCCACCAAGGCCGATCAGCTGGTTGCTGCCGCGCGCAAAGGTGTTGGCGCGGAACAGGCGGGCGGTGCCGTCAAAGCTGCGCATCTGGCCAACCAAACGGACAGTCAAAGCATCGCTGGGCTGAAATTGCAGCTGGAGCCGTGCGGCCAAGTCGCCATAGCCCTCAAGGTCATTGTCGGTGGCGGCGATGTCGATATTATCGACCCAGTCGCTGCGGCGTTGATACAGCACGGATGCGCGAACCGATATTGTGTCGGTCAAATCGCCGCCTACTGCGCCCTCTGCGGTAAAGGTGCGGAACCGGCCAAAGCCGATGCGCGCGTAACCATTATCGGCATCGGGGCGGACACTGTCAAACTTGACGATACCGGCGGGCGTGTTGCGGCCGAACAATGTGCCCTGTGGTCCGCGTAACACTTCGACGCGATCAAGGTCGAACACCGGAAAGCCCTTGAGGATGGGGTTTTCAAGAACAACATCGTCATAGACGAGGCTAACCGGCTGCGATGCATTGAGGTCGAAATCGCTATTGCCAAGCCCGCGAATGTAAAAGCGCGGGAATGTGCGGCCGAACGAGCTTTCGATGTTGAGGCTGGGGACGCGGCCCGACAGCGCGCGGATGTCTGCGCCGCCAGAATTGATGACGTCGAGCGTCTCGCCCTCAAGCGTCGCGACCGACAGCGGCACGTCCTGCTGATTTTCTTCGCGATGCTGCGCGGTGACAATGATGTCGCCTAGACCATCCTCTTGCGCGGCCCCCTCCTGCGCGAGGGCAGGGCTGGCGATAGCGATAAGGCTAGCGGCCAAAGCTAGACGGGAGGCAAGGCGGGATAGGCTATGGGGGGTGGGGCGCATCAAATTGTCCTTTGGATTGGGGGCAATGGGTTTGGATTGATGCAACCGCCGCATAACCAAGGCGGGGCTTGTGTCAAGCGGCGGCCTATGCTGCACATGCGAATGTGCGACACTGTTGCAAAAAGAATACGCTTTGTGACAGTCGCAGGAA
>JBBTFY010000117.1:0-6411 GCA_038041635.1 Pseudomonadota bacterium | reverse complement strand
CATCGTCCCTACAGCAGAGGATCAACCAATAATTAACCATATTGCCCCCAAAACGGATGCATTCGCTGTCCACCATCCGCACATGCTGATCGAACGACCTCAGCTAAAGCGTCACGCGTGGGAGGTTTTGAAACGCGTTAGGGAGTTAATTTAACCCATGGCTGCTATGCATTCGCCCATGCACTTCCGTCCACTTCCCTTGATTGCTTCGGTATGTTTGAGCATTTGCGCGATAGGCGTAAGCCAATCGGTATATGCGCAAAACATCGCATCGCCATTGCCATTGCCGTTGGCGCCTGTTGCCACTGCGCCCGCACAGCCAGCTTCGACTCCCGGCACATTTGCTGCTGCCATGGCGGCCATCCGTTCGGGGCGTTGGGACGCCGCGCGCGCCGAAATTGACGCGATGCGCGACAGCGATTTAGCGGCTTTTGCGCGGTCCGAACTGTATCTCGCCGCGAACAGCCCGCGCGTCGAAGGGCCAGCACTATTGTCATTACTTGGCAGCGGCACCGACCTGCCACAAGCCGCGCAGCTGGCCCGTTTGGCCGAACGGCGCGGTATAAGCTCGATTCCAGCGCTGCCATCCGAGCAACGCCTGACTTGGGCTGGATCGTCACCACGGCGCGGCAACCCACGTTCGGTTGATGACGGCGCGGTCAGCGGCCTGTCCCGCAGCATTCAAGATCGTATCGCTGGCGATGACCCCGCTGGCGCAGAAGCTTTACTGACTGCCGCACAGGACCGCCTTTCCTCAGACGCCATGACCGAATATCGTTATCGTGTCGCTTGGTCTTACTATATTGAAAATGACGATGCCAATGCACGCAGGGTAGCGTCCTCGGCACAGGCGGGCACCGGCCCATGGTTGGCTCAGGCCGATTGGGCTTATGGCTTGGCGAGTTGGCGAGCTGGCGATTGCCGCGCCGCTATGGCAGGTTTTCGCAATGTCGCAGGCCGCGCTAATGAATCGGAGCTAGAGGCATCGGGGCATTTTTGGTTTGCCCGTTCCGCTACAGCATGCGGCGAGCCCCAAGAAGCGCAGCCAGCTTACCGCCGGGCGGCAGCATTGACCGAAACTTTTTACGGGCAGCTCGCCGCAGAAATGCTAGACATGCGCCGTTCCGCCGAACGCTCGGCACCAAGTGACACCAGCCGAGTTGTCAACCTGCGCAATGTCCGCGCGGCCACGGCGCTCGTCGCTATCGGCGAAAACGCTCTAGCCGACGAAACGTTGCGTCATCAGGCGCGTATCGGCGCGCCAAGCGACCATGCCGCATTGTTAGTCATTGCTGCACAGCTCAACTTGCCAGAAACGCAACTTTTCCTGGCGCACAACGCGCCAGGCGGTGCAAGGCAGTCACTATCTGCTCGTTTTCCTGCACCGCAATGGGCCCCCTCGACGGGCTGGCACATCAACCCCGCTTTGGTGTTTGCCCATACATTGCAGGAATCACAATTCCGCGCACGCGTAGTTAGTCCGGCAGGTGCCGTTGGACTGATGCAGGTCCGCCCCGGAACTGCTGGTGACATGGGGGGTGGGCGATTGACCGACCCCGAAACCAATCTGGCTCTTGGCCAATCCTATATCGAATATCTGCGCGATGGTGGTGTTACGGGCGGGCTGCTGCCTAAAGTCATCGCCGCCTACAATGCTGGTCCAACCCCGGTTGCACGCTGGAACAGCGAAATCCGCGATGGCGGCGACCCGCTGCTCTACATCGAATCGATCCCCTATTGGGAAACACGCGCCTATGTTGGCACGGTGCTACGCAATTTGTGGATTTATGAGCAACAACTGGGTGCGATGAGCGATACCCGCGCGACACTGGCGGGGGGGCAATGGCCGCGTGTCCCTATTGCTCCGCCATCGGCTAATCGTATGGCATCCACACGCTCACCATCTGGTGGAAATCGCTGATAGTTTGGGTTGCGTGAGCGAGCAATGTTCCCTACCCGTTCGCGGGTGAACCAGCCAGCATCCACACCGCACACCAACGAACCGGCCTATCTGCACGGCCTCAATGCCCCGCAACGCCAGGCGGTGCTGACCACCGAAGGTCCGGTGTTGATATTGGCGGGGGCTGGCACAGGTAAAACATCCGCCCTTACCGCGCGGCTCGCGCATATCGTCCATCAGCGACTGGCCTATCCATCGCAAATCCTCGCTGTCACTTTTACCAACAAAGCAGCACGCGAAATGCGCGAACGCGTGGCGCGGCTGATCGGTCCCGCCAGCGAAGGCATGGCGTGGCTTGGCACTTTTCACGCGATTGCAGGCAAAATGCTGCGCCGTCACGCCGAATTGGCGGGTCTGCACAGCAATTTCACCATCATCGACCCCGATGACCAGCTCCGCGTCATCCGCCAGATTATCACGGCGGAGGGGATTGACGACAAACGCTGGCCGGCAAAGGCATTCGCCGGCTTGGTTGACCGTTGGAAAAATCGCGGCTTAACCCCCGCCGATATCCAGCCCGGCGATGATGACGGCTTTGCGCATGGCAAGGGCGCACATCTGTATCGGCTGTATCAGGACCGCTTGCGCACCCTCAACGCTTGCGATTTTGGCGATCTGTTGCTGCATATGCTTGTCATCCTGCGCACCCACCGCGATGTGTTGCAGCTCTATCAGGACCGCTTTCGTTATATCTTGGTTGATGAGTATCAGGACACCAACGCCGTTCAATATCTATGGCTGCGCTTACTGGCGCAGGAACGGCGCAACATCGCGGTGGTCGGTGATGACGATCAATCCATCTATAGCTGGCGCGGAGCAGAGGTCGCCAATATCCTGCGGTTTGAGCGTGACTTCCCTGGTGCGACGATCATCAAACTCGAACAAAATTACCGCTCTACCCCGCATATATTGGGCGCGGCATCGGGGTTGATAGCTCAAAACGGCGAACGGCTGGGCAAGACATTATGGACCGAGGTCGAGGCGGGCGACAAGGTCCGCGTCATCGGCGTGTGGGATGGACCCGAAGAAGCGCGTCGCGTTGGCGAGCAATTGGAGGACAAGATGCGCTCTGGCGCGTCGCTCGATCAATCGGCCATCCTTGTCCGTGCGGGCTTTCAGACGCGCGAGTTTGAGGAGCGCTTCATCAATATTGGCGTGCCCTACCGCGTCGTCGGCGGTTTTCGTTTTTACGAGCGCGCCGAAATCCGCGACGCCATCGCCTATCTACGGCTCGTCAACCAGAGCGCAGACGACCTCGCGTTTGAACGCATCGTCAACATGCCCAAACGCGGCATAGGCGACAAGGCAATCGCCGGGCTACACCGCCTCGCGCGCGACCAAGAAGTGCCGTTGCTCGATGCGTGCTCGATGATTGCGGCCAGCGATGAGGGCACACCGCAGGCGCGGCGCGGCTTTGCGAGCTTTGCTGCGGCAATTGCGCGGTGGCGCGACATAGCGTCCACCACCAGTCATGCGGCGTTGGCGCAGCTCATCCTCGACGAATCGGGCTACACCGCGATGCTTAACGCGGACAAAAGCGCAGAAGCAGCAGGGCGACTGGAAAATTTGGCCGAACTCGCCCGTGCGATGGAAGAATATGAAACGCTCGGCGACTTCCTCGACCATGTCGCACTGGTGATGGATAATGATGCGGCCAAAAACGTGCCAAGCGTCACCATCATGACCGTCCATGCCGCAAAGGGACTGGAGTTTGACCAACTGTTTCTTGCAGGGTGGGAGGACGGGCTATTCCCGTCGCAACGCTCGCTCGATGAAGGCGGGCTCAAATCGCTGGAGGAGGAACGGCGGCTTGCCTATGTCGCTATCACCCGCGCGCGGCGGCAATGCACCATTCTGCACGCCGCCAATCGCCGCGTTTATGGCCAGTGGCAAAGCGCTATCCCCTCGCGTTTCATCGCCGAATTGCCCGTCGAGCATGTTGAGCAGGAAAGCAGCCTAAGCGGCGGCGGGGCTCCATGGCGGACCAGTTGGGCCGCAAGCGGCAGCAGTAACCCGACACCCTTTGTCGGCACACCTAGCAGCGGATATGGCTCCGGGTGGCAGCGGGCGAACGCAGCCGCTCTGGCCGTCAGTGCCACATCGCGCTCGCAGGCTAATCGACCGCAGGCGCGCGCCGACCTTGCCATCGGTATGCGCGTGTTCCACGATAAGTTCGGCTACGGCACAATATCAGACATCGACGGCAACAAAGTTGAAATCGCCTTTGAAACGGCGGGCGAGAAGCGCGTCCTCGACAGCTTTATCAGCATCGCCTGATAGCTATGCCATTGCCCTACCAATTGAACATAGGTTGCATGTTCGGTGGAACGACCGTTAAGGCAAAACCATGACCGCCGCCGTGCCCACCCACCCACTCGCCATCCGCGACTATCGCTATTACTGGGCATCGCGCTTTGCAGCAGTGATGGCGACGATGGCGATGGTTGTTGTCATCGGCTGGCAGGTTTATGATATTGCCCGCAGCGATTACGACATGTCTCCGCGCGAAGCCGCGTTTCAACTTGGACTGCTCGGCCTCATACAATTCATTCCGCTGGCCCTCTTAACCCCCGTTGCTGGGTGGGTAGCCGACCGAATAGAGCGTCGACGCGTGGCGCAATTGGCCAATATGATCGACCTGTTGGTTGCGCTCGCTCTCGGCTTTTTGACGGCCAAAGATATGCTGACATTGCCGATATTGTTCGGCCTAGCCGCCGCGCACGGGGTGGCCCGTTCCTTTGTCGGCCCGGCGATGAGCGCAATTGCCCCCAACCTTGTCCCCACCAAACTCCTGCCCCGCGCCATTGCGATGAGCTCAATCGCTTGGCAATCCGCCTCGGTGCTTGGCCCCGCGTTTGGCGGGCTGCTCTATGGCTTCCAGCCTGCGCTCCCTTATTGGCTCAGCGCAGCGGGGTTGCTGCTGGCCACATTGCTGATTGGCCGAGTCAAGCCGGTACAGCCACCACCGCCCGACCGCGCGGTGCACCCGCTGCGGCAAATGGCCGACGGACTGCGCTATACGTGGCGCGAGCGATTCCTGCTCGGTGCCATCACGCTTGATCTGTTCGCGGTTCTACTGGCGGGGGCGACCGCGCTGCTCCCTGTATATGCCCGCGACATTTTGCACGTTGGACCGGAAGGGCTGGGACAGCTACGTGCAGCCCCTGCGCTCGGCGCATCTGCCGTCGCGCTGTTCCTTGCCTTTGTGCCAATAAACCGCAATGTCGGGGTGAAAATGCTGTGGTCGGTGGTGCTGTTCGGCCTTGCGACTATCGGCTTTGGCCTCTCGACCAATTTCCTGTTGTCGCTGCTCATGTTGCTCATTCTGGGGGCCGCCGACATGTTTTCCGTCTATGTGCGGGGCTCTCTGGTGCAACTCAACACCCCCGATGCAATGCGCGGCAGGGTCAGCGCGGTATCGGGCCTCGCTATCTCCGCATCGAACGAGCTTGGCGAGATGCAATCAGGTCTTGCCGCCGCGATTCTTGGCCCTATCGGCGCAGTTGTTTTCGGCGGCGTCGGCGCTATCTTTGTCACAGGATTATGGGCTTGGCTGTTCCCGGAATTGCGTAATGCCCGCACATTCGCCCCGCAACACAGGGATGACCCGCACGTAAAGGAAAAAACGCCATGAAAGCCGCAAATATTCTCGACACCATTGGCAACACGCCGCACATCCGTATCCAGCGCCTGTTCGGTGAAGCGGAGGTCTGGGTAAAGTCCGAACGCAGTAACCCCGGCGGGTCGATCAAGGACCGTATCGCCCTCGCCATGGTCGAAGCGGCCGAAGCCGACGGCTCGCTCAAACCCGGCGGGACGATTATCGAACCAACCAGCGGCAATACCGGCATCGGGCTTGCCATGGTCGCGGCGGTCAAGGGGTATCGACTGATCCTCGTCATGCCCGAATCGATGTCGCTCGAACGGCGCCGGCTGATGCTGGCTTATGGCGCCAGTTTTGACCTGACCCCACGCGAAAAAGGGATGAAGGGGGCAATCGAGCGTGCCATCGAACTGGTGTCACAAACGGCCAATAGCTGGATGCCACAACAATTTGAAAACCCTGCCAATATCGACGCCCATGTCCGCACCACTGCGCAGGAAATATTGGCCGATTTCGCGGACGCGCCCATCGACGCACTCATCTCCGGCGTCGGCACTGGCGGCCATATCACTGGCACAGCACAGGTGCTCAAAGCCGCTTGGCCCGCGCTAAAAATATTTGCGGTCGAACCCACCCTCTCCCCCGTCATCTCGGGCGGCGCGCCGGGTCCGCACGCGATACAGGGGATTGGCGCTGGCTTCGTTCCAGCCAATTTGCACACGCAGTTGCTCGACGGCGTCATACAGGTTGACCCGGGTGATGCCAAGGAAATGGCGCGGCGCTGCGCGCGCGAAGAAGGGATGCTGGTCGGCATATCATCGGGCGCGACGCTGGCGGCGGTCGCACA
>JBBTFY010000116.1:0-15459 GCA_038041635.1 Pseudomonadota bacterium | reverse complement strand
CGTACCCGCGACCTCGGCTACTTCGGCAAAGCAGACACCCCCAACCACCTTGGTTTTTCCCGCCCCCCCCCCCCCTACACGGTTGATGCCGACGTCAATCACGGTTGCTCCCGGCTTGATCCAGTCGCCCCTCACCATTTCGGGCCATCCAACAGCGGCGATAACTATATCGGCGCGGCGCACAACGGTGGGCAGGTCGCGGGTGCGGCTATGCGCCATCGTCACCGTGCAATTCGCGCCCAGCAGCAATTGCGCCATCGGCTTGCCAACGATGTTCGACCGCCCGATCACCACAGCCTCTAGCCCCGATAAATCGCCAAGCGTGTCGCGCAGCAGCATCAAGCACCCCAGCGGGGTGCACGGCACCAGCGCGTCCTGCCCCGTCGCCAGCCGCCCAGCGTTGATAACATGGAATCCGTCAACATCCTTTGCCGGATGGATAGCGGATAGCACCGCGCGCTCGTCGATGTGACTTGGCAAGGGTAACTGCACCAATATACCGTCAATCGCGGGGTCGCTGTTTAACTGCGTCACCAGCGCGAGCAGATCCTTTTCGCTGGTGTCGGCTGGCAGCCGATGCTCAATGCTGAGCATGCCGCATTCGCCCGTCTGCTTCGCCTTGTTACGGACATAGACATGGCTCGCCGCATCGTCGCCAACCAGCACTACGGCTAGGCCAGGTGCTCGGCCAACCGCATCAACAAAATCTGTTACCCGCGCCGCCACGCGACCACGCAACCCAGCGGCAAAAGCCTTTCCGTCGATGATTTTGGCGGTCACATCGACCCCATAGCCAGTGCGGCAATATACCCCAACACCGGCCCCTTGATGATGCGGATGATGATGATCACTACCATCGGCGAAAAGTCTATCGCGCCGGTGTTGGGCATGATCTTGCGGATCGGGCGATACATCGGTTCGGTCAAAGTATCGAGCGTGGTGACGATGTTGCGCACTAGGTCGTTTTGCATACTGATAACGTTGAACACTACCAGCAACGACAGAATGAATTGCACCAATATGATCGTCGAAGCGACCTGCAGGATGATGTCGAACACTTCGATGAGCGAGAGAATTAACATGGAGATGCGATCCTAATTTGCGCGGCGGACCAGCGTTCCGGCCCCCGCTTCGGTAAAAATTTCAAGCAGCACGACATGCGCCACCCGCCCGTCGAGGATGACAGCCGCCTCTGCACCGCCAACCACCGCATGAACGCAGGTGTCAATCTTGGGCATCATCCCGCCCGTAATTGTCCCGTCGGCTTTGAGTCGCGCAATCCGGTCAGGCGTCAGGTCGGTGATAAGATTGCCCTGTTTGTCGAGCACCCCAGCAACATCAGTGAGCAGGAACAGCCGCGCCGCGCCAAGCGCCGCCGCAATCGCGCCCGCCATCGTGTCGGCATTGATATTATAGGTCGCACCATCTTCGCCCACGGCAATCGGCGCGATAACGGGAATCATTCCCGCCGCGACCTGCGTGTCGATGACGCTGCGGTCGACGTGGCTCGGTTCTCCGACAAAGCCCAAATCAATGACCTTTTCGATATTGCTATCGGGGTCGCGCTTTGTCCGCCGCAGCCGCTGCGCAGTCACCAACCGCGCATCCTTGCCCGACAGGCCGATGGCGCGCCCGCCCGCCTGGCCAATCCAGCTGACGATTTCCTTGTTGATACCGCCAGACAGCACCATTTCGGCGATTTTTGCGGTTTCGGCATCGGTGACGCGCAGGCCATCAACAAAGCTGGATTGCACGCCCAATTTATCGAGCATCGCGCCGATTTGCGGCCCTCCACCATGAACAACCACGGGGTTGATGCCGATAGCTTTCAGCAGGACAATGTCTGACGCAAAATCACGCGCGGCTTCTGGGTCGCCCATAGCGTGGCCGCCATATTTGATGACGAAGGTCTTGCCGGCATAACGCTGTAGATAGGGCAGCGCTTCGACCAGCGTTTCCGCTTTGGCGGCGATGGCGGGGTCGGCGGTGACGCTCATGTCAGCGTATCGCGCCCGTCAAGCCGCTGCCCCAACCTGACAAAAAACAGCACCAGTATCGGCACCATGATCGTCGAGAGCAGGAGTTTGGAGATGATCTGGCCTTCCATAATCGCACCGATCGGCATGGGCTGTCCGCTTGTCTGATCGACCACGCCATAGAAAGAGATCGTGATGAACAAGATGGTATCAACAATCTGTGACAGCAGGCTTGCAATCCATGCGCGTAGCATCAGTGATTTACCCTTGCCGCCGGCCATCCGTGAAAACAGATAGACGTTGAGCAGTTGTGAAGTGCCGTAGGAAACCAGCCCCGCAAATTGCATCCGCACTCCCTGGCCCAGCAGCCTCTGGAAGGCTTCCTGATCATGCCAGAACGGTGCTGGTGGGACCATCCGGATGACAAAGGTCAACATCACCATGGAGACAATAAGCGGGATGAAGCCATAGCGCACCAGCCGATTGGCCGTATCCTGCCCGAACAGTTCCGCGACTGCACTCGACAGCACAACCAAAAGCAGGAAGGCAAATATCCCCGATTCGACGGCCAAATCGCCAATCAGGGGCCAGCGCCCAAGCGAAGCGAGTTTAGTTCCCATCACGCCAGCCAGCACAACAAGGCCACCGTAGAGCAGCGAGTATATGAATAACGAGCGGCTAATCGGCGCACGCGCAGCTAGGGCGGGGCTGTATTGGTCTGTCATGACAACCCACTAGCGGCTTTTGCACGCGGGGAAAAGTAGGGAATAAAGCGCCCTATTGGGCGTTTGGGTTCGAGGAGGGTCGGGCATTGCTCGGGCTTTGCACTTGTGCAGCGCTCGGCCCTCCGCCACGGCTTCTCGCGAAGCGCCGCCCCACGGCGCGCTCGGGCTCGGGCTCGGGCTCGCGACAATATAACGGCCTAATTAAACCTTACGAAACAGGGCAATCGTTTCAACGATGCCCGCTCGATTTGAAGATGGCAGGCCGCTCCGCCATATTTTCACTTTCCCTTATGGTACCCATGGCCGAAAATAATTGGTTCATGGTGTGAATGCCGTGCAACGATATCCTCACCAATGTTCGGCGGGCATCAAATTTGTCAGGACTGCGGTAAACGAAGCCGTCTTGCTCCAATCGCGCCAGATGACGCAGCACGGATGTCGGTGCTAAGCTAGAAGCCAAACCTATACTGGACGTGCAATTAGCCTCGCCCAATTGTTCTGCGACATATAGTTCAAGTATGATTTCCCAAGCCACATCAGAAAAATAGCCCGTAGGGAATAAATTATCCCGCATGCGTCGGGACTGGATGATTTGTTCCGCCATAACGAGCGGGTTGTGAAGCGATGGGCGACCGATGCTTCGCTCTATCATTGTGAGCCGCTCGTCAAAGCGGAAAAATTGGTGATCCCGATTCATAAGGCACCTCCCACAAAGCCGTCAGGTCAAGCGAGAAACCATATGTCCCATGCGCAGACCAGTCCGGTGCACCCTTATTGACACGAACATGGTTAATGCGCAACTGGTTATGATTACCTAGGTAATTGAAATTATGATATATTATGTTTTGCTTACCTCCTTGCCAACCAAGCACATAACGATACAACTGTGTCCATAATGGATGAACAGCTGACGCCCCTCTCCCCCGACACGCTGCCCGCTTTGGACAGGTTTAGCCCACGCCAGATCGAGTGCCTTACCCTCGTGCATGAAGGGCTTACATCAAAGGAAATTGCCCTCCGACTAGGAGTGTCGCCTTCGACAGTCGATAATCATGTCAGCGCGGCTATGGCCCTGCTTGATACCGAAAGCCGCAGGTTAGCTGCCAAAGCAATGGCGGACATACAGGCGGTCCATCCCTATGGACCGCAGCATTTTGTGCCAAGCAATAATAGCAATGATAATGCGGCGAAGAACAGCAAGGGAGGCGACAATCATACCCGTTCATTGCGTCGGCTACCCCCGATTGGCGGGAGTTACAACGGCTTGCCTAGGCAAGCACGTGCGTTCCATATTGTTCAAATTGCAGCTCTCATAATTACATCCATTTTGGCGATAACATTAACCATTGCGGGCCTAGTTCACCTTTTCAGTCAATGAAATTTCAATGAAATAGCGCCTCATTATGAAGCCGAGCAAAATGTGCTCGACCAGTCAAAAGGATGAGGTGCTATCATGTACAAGATCGAAAATGGCGTCGGAAACGTTGTTGCGGCGGATTTGCAGGCTTCGGCCGCAGCCATGGAAAATGCAGTTTATGCCAATGCCCGCCTGTGCGCGAGCTTGGTCGAAGGCGCGGCGCAGAGCAAATTACCGTTTAGCGCAACACAGGCCATATTGGAATCGGTGACGAACAGCATGTCCAAATTGATCAACAGCCGCGCCGAATTGCTCGAAACCATGCTCGGTCTCAAGGCGCTTCAACTGCAAACCACATTGCGCGAAACAGCATTCGGCTGCCCCGCCGGCTGCCCGCCGTTGCCCACCAGCGCTGTTCAGGATCGCGAACCCAGCCTCGTCAAATAACCGTTGCCGGTCGCGGCCATCGTGCGGTAACAAACGGCGATGGTCGAGGCTGTGCTTTACTGGTTATTCCTGTTGTCCGCATGCGGTGCCACGATTGTGCTAGGGCAGCGCAATGAAGCCATTTTTGCCGCCGCACTTGTGTTGGCGTCGGCTGCAACGATTTCTTTCACAACCCTGCTGGGCTGGACCAATTCTCAACCCTATGTTCTGATGGTCGATGCTGTGCTGCTGCTCTGCACGCTGATACTCGCATTCCGGTCGGCCAGCTATTGGCCAATCTGGTTTGCCGCATTGCAGCTTATCGGCGTGTCATCAGGGTTAGCGGCTGTGCTGTTCCCAACGCGAGTCCCCGCAATCTATATCATATTGGCGGGATTTTGGTCCATTCCAGCACTCACCATCATGACTATCGGCATTGTCCGCGATCATTGGAGCCGCAAACGCGGAACCTATATGGTCGACACCGCATGACATATCACTCTCGCACTTTGCGCCCGCGCAATCCCCCGCTATGACCTGTCACCAATGGGCGGTGCAAAACCGCAAAAGGGAATGGGACAGGCATGATTGATTTCCAGAAATTACTGATTGGGCTTGGCGGTATCATCGTCATATTGGCCGTGGCGCTGTTGCTCTCCTCCAACCGCAAGTGGATCCGCCTGCGCGTCGTCGGTGCGGCCTTCGCACTCCAGGTCGCAATTGCCTTCCTCGTCCTCTACACATCATGGGGCAAGGCCATTTTGGATTTCCTGTCTAAAGGTGTCTCAAACCTGCTTGGCTATTCACTGGCTGGCACCGAGTTCTTATTTGGGCCAAGCGCAACCAATCCGCTAGCGAACACCTTTGCGCTCGCCGCTTTGCCGGTTATCGTCTTTTTCGCTGCGCTGATTTCGGTCCTCTATTACCTAGGCATCATGCAGTTCATCATCAAATGGGTGGGGGGCGCGATCAAACTCGTCACCGGGATCACCCGTATCGAAAGTCTGGGCGCGGCGGCAAACATCTTTGTCGGGCAAAGCGAAAGCCCGCTGGTCATCCGCCCTTACCTCGCGGGGTTAACCCCAGCGCAGCTATTCATGCTGATGACGGTGGGCATGGCTGGCGTCGCTGGCACTATCCTCGCGGCATACGCATCGATGGGGATCGAGATCAAATACCTCCTTGCGGCCAGTTTCATGTCGGCGCCCGGCGGCATATTGATGGCCAAGATCATGATGCCCGACGACCCAAAGGACATCGGCATCGAACCCGTCGAGCTGGCTGCCGCAAGCCATGACGAGGTAGCCCCCGCCAACATCATCATGGCCGCAGCCCAAGGGGCGCAAACCGGCGTCAAACTCGCGGTCGCGGTCGGCGCAATGGTGCTGGCGTTCGTTGCGCTGGTCGCGCTCGCCAACGGGATATTAAGCGGGATTGGCAGTTGGTTCGGTCAGGAGGGCTGGTCGTTCCAGAGCGCGCTTGGCGTCATCTTTCAGCCCGTAATGTATATGCTCAACATTCCGTGGAACGAAGCTGGCACTGCTGGTGGATTGTTTGGCACCAAGATGGTCTTGAACGAGTTTGTCGCCTTTATCGAACTGGGCCGTGTGCAAGGCACTCTATCCCCTGCGACCGTCGCGATCATCACTTTTGCGCTGTGCGGCTTTGCCAATTTCAGCTCGATCGCCATTCAGATGGCGGTGACGGGCAACCTTGCCCCCAACCAGCGCCCGATGATCGCGCGCCTCGGCATCAAGGCGCTGATCGCAGGGTCGCTGTCCAATCTGATGTCCGCCGCGCTGGCTGGGTTGATGCTCAGTATTTAGGGAGCCGGTGTCGCAATCGGCGTTGCCAAAAACGCCCGCAGTTCTGCCTGAAAGCGTGCCGGCGCATCTTGCATGATGAAGTGCGCGCTATCAGGGATGAAGGTCACCACCGCTTGCGGCGCGCGGGCATAGGCACCGCGATAAAAGGCTTCCGATGTCGGCTGGTCTAAGGGGGATCCTTCGCGCCACGCCCACAGCACCGTCATTGGCCCCGTAAAGCGCGGTAGGCTCGGCCCCATATCGGTGGTGATAAGGTCATACATCGACTGACTCGACGTAGCAGGGTCGCTGGCCAACGACGCGGCGGCAATAGCCGGCCGTTCGGCGGCCGTATTGACCATGCCAGCAACGATTTGCTCGATCTGCGCACGGCGGGCATCGCCAGTTGCGCCTGCGATTCCGGCGCGCACTTGCGCGGCAATCGGCGCTACGGACTCAGGGGTGGCGGTTGGTCCGCCGAACAGCGCGCCCATGAACGGGAACATATCGACGACCATCAACTTACCTACCGATTCCGGGTGATGCGTCGCGACCGTCATCGCGATGGTCCCGCCCATCGAATGGCCAACCAGCGTCGGATGGTCGAGGTGATTTTCAGCGATGTAGCGGACGATCTCGCCCGCCACGGGGTGGACAACTTCTCCTGTCGCATTGGCTTCGGCTGGAACGCCCGCAAATCCTTTGACCTGCACCAGATGATAGCGATATCCGGGCAGCGCCGCGACCGTGGCGCGCCACACATCAGGTGTGGAACCAAGGCCGGGGATCAGGATAACATCCGGCCCCTCTCCCACCACTTCGACACTGATGCGCGGGCTAACATAGGGCGCGCCGGGCGTTGCCGATGCCATCGTATGATCGTGATGCTCCATATGCTGCGCCAATGCGGGACTAGCGAGAGCGACAAAAGGGAGCGTGAGGAAAGCAAGAAGGCGCATAGGGGGGAGTCCTTATCAAGGGATGGTTTTAGCGTGTTAGTGGTGCACAACAGTAGAGGCAACAATTCTATCGCGTCGGCCCCTATCTTGTGGGTTGGGGCTCCGTCCCAGTCCAATCATAAAAACCCCTGCCCGCCTTCTTGCCGAGCCAACCCGCCTCGACATATTTCACCAGCAGCGGCGCGGGGCGGAACTTGGGGTCGCCAGTGCCGCCATGCAGCACGCGGATAATTTCGAGACAGGTGTCGAGCCCGATAAAGTCGGCGAGCGTCAATGGCCCCATCGGGTGGTTGAGGCCAAGGCGGCACGCGGTGTCGATGTCGCGCATGCTCGCCACGCCTTCACCCAGCGCGAACACCGCCTCGTTGATCATCGGCATCAGCACGCGGTTGACGATGAAGCCCGGCGCGTCATTGGCGTGAACAATTTCCTTGCCCAGCGATCGCCCGAATGCCTCGACGCTGGCCAATGTCGTGTCGCTGGTCGCCAGCCCCCGGATGATTTCGACCAGGCCCATCACCGGCACAGGGTTGAAGAAATGGACGCCGATGAAACGCGCCGCATCGCTCGCGGCCTGCGCCAGCCGCGTGATCGGGATCGAGCTGGTGTTGGTGGCGAGGATAGCTGTGGCGGAAAGGTGCGGGCCGAGTTGGCCGAATATCTGGCGCTTGATGTCTTCGCGTTCGGTCGCCGCTTCGATGACGAGGTCGCAGGACGCAAAGGCGGCCATGTCCGCCACAGGTTGAATGCGCAGCGACGCCATATTGGCATCATCTTGTGTCAGCTTACCCTTGTCCACTTGGCGCTGAAGCTGCCCGATGATTGCCGCCTTGCCTGCCTCGGCGCGATCTAGAGAAATGTCTGATAAAACAACATGATAGCCCGATTGCGCCGCCACTTGCGCGATGCCCGCGCCCATCTGTCCCGCACCAATGACGCCAATGATTTTCATAATTTTTCTCTCGATGCGCCGGGCACCCATAAAATGTCATCCGCGCCATTACCATTGGCCACCCGCGCCGCGACGAACAGCCAGTCGGACAGGCGATTGAGATAGGCGAGCGCCGCTGGATTGAGCGCGCGTTCGTTGGCTGCGGCCACCGCGCTGCGTTCCGCGCGCCGCGTTACGGAGCGGGCAACATGCAGCCGCGCCGATGCTTCGCACCCGCCGGGCAAGATGAAACTACGCAGCGGGCTGAGCGCTTCGTTCATCGCGTCAATCTCACGTTCCAGCCGCGCGACTTGCGCTGGCAGAATGCGCAGCGCCATTTCGCCTGGCGCGAACGGGTCATTGCCCGCGCCCGCAGGCGTAGCAAGATCGGCCCCCAGATCGAACAGGTCGTTTTGGATGACGCTAAGCCGCTGTGCCATCACCCCATCGGTAGCAATTACGGCAGCGCCAATGACGCTATTCGCCTCGTCCACATCGCCGATGGCGGCGAACAGCGCGTCGTCCTTGGGCAGGCGCGATCCATCGACAAGGCCGCTGGTGCCATCATCGCCGGTGCGGGTATAGATTTTATTGAGTTTGACCATCAGGATTTGCCCCGCGTTAACGCCCAATTTTATCGAGCCGAGGCGACGAACCCGAGCACGATCAGCAGCAATATCGTGATGGCTTGCCATTTGACCCGCGCGAACATCATTTTGTTTTGCATCAGGTGCATTTCGCTGGGGCCGCCCCCTTCCTGCCCGCCTTCACGCACTGCATCGCTGGCGCGCAAGAAATAGACAAGGCCACGGATCAGGCTGAACAGCACAAATCCGGCCGATACGACAATGAGGAGAATGACAAGCCAGTTCATCCGCGCACACTAGCCCTTCGCTCCGCCAGTGCCAAGCAGCAATCGCTTGCTACATCCTGTATGCATCGCGCGCAAAGCACACAATATAATGATGCGCCTGTCACAATCCCCCTTGACGAAGGCGACACATATGGGGTGTAAAGACAATGTCACATGCTGGAGGCATAGGCCGCATGAGATAAATTATCCGGGGGCGCAACGAGCCGCGCATGTTCCATCCTGACCTCCATCGCCACCCTGACCAATGTCATGCGCTGGTGCTCAACGCCGATTATACGCCGCTCAGTTACTATCCGCTGTCGCTTTGGCCGTGGCAGACCGCGATAAAGGCGGTGTTCCTCGACCGTGTTGACATCATTGAATGCTATGAGCGCGAGATTCATTCGCCGGGACTGACGATGAAAATCCCCAGCGTGATTGCGCTAAGGCAATATGTGAGGCCGTCGGAATATCCCGCTTTCACGCGGTTCAACCTGTTCCTGCGCGACCGATTTCAGTGCCAATATTGCGGGTCGCAAAAGGATTTGACGTTCGACCATGTCAATCCGCGCCGTTTGGGCGGGCGAACCACATGGGAGAATGTCAGCACCGCGTGCAGCCCGTGCAACCTTAAAAAAGGCGGACGCACGCCGCAACAGGCGCATATGCGGCTGTTCGAGGCGCCATACCGCCCGACCAATTGGCAGTTACAGGGGCATGGACGGCGCTTTCCCCCCAATTATCTGCACGAAAGCTGGATGGACTGGCTGTATTGGGATGTCGAATTGCTGGCGTGAGGGGCGGGGCTGATCCTGTATGCCTTCTCCCCTTGCGGGAGAAGGATAAGCAGCCTTGGCGAGGAACGAGCTTAGGCGGAGTTGGATGAGGGGTGTTGCCCTATCGACAAGTTGGCCCCCCTCACATCAATGGCGTCGGCCAGCGTCAACCGGTCGAGCACCGCCGCCGTTTCGTCGCGCACCAACAGCATCAAATTGCGCAGGCGGCATTCCGATTCTGGCAGGCAATTTTTGCATTTAACCTTGGCAAAGCGGCTGGCGCAGGGGACGAGCGCGATGCTGCCGCGCGTCAGGCGAACAATGTCGCCATAGCGCACATCGACAGGCGGCACCCCCAGCCAATAGCCGCCGCCCTGCCCGCGCTGTGACGCGACCACGCCCGCGCGCGCCATTTCGGACAATATGACAGTCAGGAACTTTGCCGGGATATTTTGCGCCTCGACAATTTCGGTCAACGGCACCGGTCCCTCGCCGTAGCGATCGGCCAGATGTTGGAGGGCACGGATGGTGTAACGGGTTTTTTGCGACAGCATTGTCTATCTATGGACTCATGTTTGCCTACGGGCAATCGCTTGAGCACAACTGCCTATAATATCTTCGTAAAGCCTGTGACGTCGCTATCGTCCTGCCCCAGCACTGGCGATGCGACAGGATCCGCCAATGTCGCGCCCGAAAAGCGGATCGGGGTTCGCACAGTTTGGAAATGCGCGCCGTCTTTGCGCGGCGCATCGACCACCATGCCGCGCGCGACTATTTGCGGGTCGGCCAGCGCCTGATCGACGCTGTTGATCGGCCCGGCGGGCACCCCTGCCCGCGCCAGCGCGGTGAGCAGGGCATCGCGCGTCCAGCCCCGCGTCGCCGCGCTGATCGCCGCCGTCAATTCATCGCGGTGGGCCAAGCGGCCAGCATTGCTGGCAAAACGCGGGTCATCACGCGCCGCGATGAGCCCCAAAACGTCACACGCGCTGCGGTACTGGCTGTCATTGCCCGTCGCCAGAATGAACCAGCCATCGCTGACCGGAAAAACCGCATAGGGGGCGATATTGGGATGGGCATTGCCCATCCGCGTCGGCCCGGGCAATCCCTGCTCAGCGCCGAACAGCGCGTTCATCGACTGATTGGCGAGCACCCCCGTCATCACGTCGAGCAGCGCCATGTCGATATGCTGTCCCACGCCAGTGCGTTCCCGCATCAACAGCGCCGCCTGTATCGCCACCACCGAATAGGTGCCGGTGAAGACATCGGCAAAGGCAACGCCGATTTTTTGCGGCTCACCGTCGGGCGCGCCCGTCAGGTCCATGATCCCGCTCATCCCCTGTGCGATGAAGTCATAGCCCGCGCGCGGCGCATAGGGGCCGTCTTGGCCAAAGCCGGTAATCGAACAATAGATCAGGCGCGGGCTCCGCGCGGATAGCGATGCGTAATCAAGGCCGTATTTGGCGAGGCCGCCGACTTTGAAATTCTCGATGACCACATCGGCCTCTGCTGCCAAGGCTTTGACCCGCGCCACGTCCGCTGGCTTGGTAAAGTCGGCGATGATCGATTTTTTGCCGCGATTGCAGGCGTGATAATAGGCCGCATCGCGGGTGCCATCGGCGTTGGTCGCAAAGGGCGGACCCCATGTGCGGGTGTCGTCGCCAGCGGAGCTTTCGACCTTTATCACCTCTGCGCCCAGATCGCTTAGCAATTGCCCCGCCCATGGCCCCGCAAGAATACGCGCCAGTTCGAGTATTTTGATACCGTAGAGGGGGGTGTTAATGCCCGTCACGGGGCGGGGCGATGGATAGCATAGACGACATGCGTCACGGGCATGCCCGCCATTTCGTGAATGCGCGTGTCATCGCGCAACACGCCGCCGATCTTCTCCATCGCGCGGCGCGAGCGCAGATTATCTTTGCCGACCATGAACAGGCATGTGGGAAATGATTGATGCGCATGCGCGATCATCAGCGATTTGACTTCGCCATTGGTCGCACCGCCCCAATAGGATCGTGACAAAAATGTCCAGCCGATCTCGACCTCGCCATCGCCCGCCCAGCGCGTGCTGTAACGGCTGGCGCCGATGATCGCGCCGCTCGCCTTGTCGATCATGGTCAGGCCGCCGCCGCATTCCAGCGCATCGTCGAAATAGCGGCGAAAAACGCTCTCCTGCCAGCGGTCGTGCGCGGGGTGGAGCGCCCAGATCAAAGGATCGGACGCTATAGCGAACATCTCCGCCCAATCGCCCCGGGCTGTCGGGCGCAGGATAACGGTTTCACCAACCAATGTGGGTTGAAAATCCATCTCGCCCATGCTCAAAACGCCGCGATGCCGGTGATGGCGCGCCCCAATATCAGCGCGTGGACATCCGCCGCGCCTTCATAGGTGTTGACCGTTTCAAGGTTCACCATGTGGCGCATCACCTGATAATCTTCGCTGATGCCATTGCCGCCGTGCATGTCGCGGGCTTGGCGGGCGATATCGAGCGCTTTGCCAACATTATTGCGTTTGACGATGGAGATCATGTCGGGGTGGAACCGCCCTTCGTCCATCAATCGCCCGACCCGCAAGCTGGCCTGTAGCCCCAGCGCGATGTCGGTCATCATGTCGGCCAGCTTTTTTTGATAGAGCTGGTTCGCCGCCAAAGGCTTGCCGAACTGGTGGCGGTCGAGACCATATTGCCGCGCCGCGCCCAGGCAAAACTCCGCCGCGCCCAGCGCCCCCCAGCTGATGCCGTAGCGCGCGCGGTTGAGGCAGCCAAACGGTCCTTTCAACCCCTGTACGTCGGGCAGCAGCGCGTCCTCGCCCACTTCGACATCATCCATCATGATCATCCCCGTGGTCGATGCGCGCAGCGACAGCTTGCCCTGTATCTTGGGCGCGGAAAGCCCCTTCATCCCTTTTTCGAGGATGAAACCGCGAATGCCGCCGCCATGCGCCTCGCTCTTGGCCCAGATAACGAACACGTCGGCAAAGGGGGCATTGGAAATCCACGTCTTGGCACCCGACAGGACATAGCCGCCATCGACTTTGCGCGCGGTGGTCCGCATCCCGGCCGGGTCCGACCCCGCATCGGGTTCGGTCAGGCCAAAGCAGCCGATCAATGTGCCCGCGCTAAGGCCGGGGAGATATTTTCGCCGTTGCTCCTCTGAGCCATAAGCATGGATCGGATGGATGACGAGCGAGCTTTGCACCGATGCCATCGAGCGATAGCCCGAATCGACGCGCTCAATCTCTCGTGCAATCAGGCCATAGGCAACATAGGATGCACCGGCGCCGCCATAGGTTTCGGGCAAGGTCGCACCGAGCAGGCCAGCTTGGCCCATCAGGCCGAACAGTTCGGGCGCGTCGCGTTCCTCGCGGAAGGCCGCAATGACGCGCGGTTGCAGTTCGCTTTGCGCGAAGCCGTGCGCGGCATCGCGGATCATCCGCTCTTCTTCGCTCAACTGGTCGTCGATTACGAACGGATCGGTCCAGTTAAAACTTGCCGATGTATGGCCCATGGCCGCCATGGTGAGGCTCCTGAAATTGCCGTGCTGCGTAACTTGGTGCAAGCACAATTTAAGTGGCGCGACTGGCGGTTGCCAGCGCTTGGCGTCTGCGTCTAAAGTCCCCTTCATTGCAACGCAACCGGACGAATGATGAATGGCCCCGTTGTTCTACAACTTAACGGAGCCGTTCGTGCTGCTCGATGATGCGCGATGCAGCGGCGCGGCGGATGCGCGGTTGTTCACCGGCCCGATCGAGATCGCCGCAGCCGCCGCGTTATGCGACGTGCCCCACCTGGTCACAACCATTGATGCGTGGACCGAAGCAGGGGATTATGCCGCCGGGTTCCTGACCTACGAAGCGGGGCAGGCGTTTGAACCGCGCCTGATGGCAAACCCCAGCCCCGGCCCCGCTGGCTGGCCCTATGGCTGGTTCGGTCGCTTTGCCAAATGCCAGCGGATTGCAGCAGAGACGCTGGCGGCGCTGCTTCCCGACCCGCGCGGCGCAATGGTGAATGCTCCACAGCCAAATATCAGCATGGCCGACTATGAGCGCGCGATCACAAAGATTTTGGATCACATCGCAGCCGGCGACATTTATCAGGCCAATCTGACATTCAATGCGACGGTGCAAGTCCACGGCCATCCGCTCAGCCTCTATGCGCGGCTGCGCGGGTCTGCGCGCGCCGGTTATGGCGGCATCGTCTTTACCGGTACGCATTGGCTGTTATCCTTTTCGCCCGAGCTGTTTTTTTCGGTCCGTGATCGACAGATCATCACCCGCCCGATGAAGGGAACGGCGGTGCGCCGTGCCGACCCCATCGCCGACGCGCGGGAAGTGCAAACCCTAACCAGCGACCCGAAACAGCGCGCCGAGAATCTGATGATCGTCGATCTGCTCCGCAACGACCTCTCCCGCATCGCGGTTGCAGGCAGCGTCCATGTGCCAACGCTATTTCGTGTCGAAACCTATCCCACCATCCACCAGATGGTGTCCGACGTCGCCGCCACCCTGCCCGAAGGCACCAAGCCGTCGGCGCTGCTATCGACGCTGTTCCCCTGTGGATCGATAACCGGCGCGCCGAAAATCCGCGCGATGCAGATTATCGCCCAGACCGAAGCGGCCCCGCGCGGGGCCTATACCGGCTCCATCGGATTTTTCGCGCCCGCCAATGCACTGGGGCTAGAGGCGGCGTTCAACGTCGCCATCCGAACACTGATGTTGCGCGAAGGCGACGCTTGCGCCACGCTGGGATTAGGGTCCGGGGTCGTCGCCGATTCCACGGCCCATGACGAATGGCAAGAATGCTTAGCCAAGGGGGAGTTTGTGCGCGCGATGGGGGCCAATTTCGACCTGATCGAAACGATGCGGTTCGACCCACATGACGGCGTGCTCTTGCTCGACCGTCATCTCGCGCGGCTGGGGGATAGCGCCCGCGCGCTCGGCTTTTCTTTTGATCGGCACGCCGCGCGCAACATGTTGCAGCACGCAACGTTCCGCACCGACGAAGCATCGCGGGTGCGGCTGCGGCTGTCCCCGCGCGGCAACATGGCGGTTGAAGTCACGCCGATGCCGCCCGCGCCCGATGAACCCGTCACGGTGGCGCTCGCCCCGCTGCCCGTCTGCAGCGACGATGTGCGCTTATCCCACAAGACCAGCGACCGCACCTTTTTTGATGACGCGCGCGAAGCCCCCGGTGCGTTTGAGGTCGCGTTCATCGACCCACAGGGCCATGTAACAGAGGGCAGCTTCACCACTGTCTTTGTTCCGCGCGACGGCGTCCTGCTCACCCCGCCGCTCACCCTCGGCCTGCTCCCCGGCGTGCTGCGCGCCGAGCTGATCGCCAGCGGCAAGGCCCGCGAGGCCATGTTGACTGCAGCCGACCTGACAAGCCCATTCTTCATCGGCAATGCGCTTCGTGGACTGATCCGCGCCACTCTCGTCTAATGCTTGCGGATTGATCCGCGCAATAAAAGTCTATCCAAACGCCTGCGCACGGTTGCCCTATTGCGCGTTGGGGGCTAATCGCGCGGCGACATTTACTTAAACCAAACCCGTTCGTGCTGAGCTTGTCGAAGCACTGTGTTTCTTGAGCGTATAAGAAGGGCAGCCCCCTTCGACTGCCTTGCAGGCGCTCAGGACAGGCTTCGACAGGCTCAGGG
>JBBTFY010000115.1:0-5055 GCA_038041635.1 Pseudomonadota bacterium | reverse complement strand
GGCTCCTGTGCCGCCATGCCCCCGGCATGGCTTGCTCGTCACCCCTCAGCCGTGCAATTAATCGGTCCTGACCCTAGGTCGCAAATATGTCCACCCCGCTCCGCTATCCCTTTATGGCCCGCGCGCTTGAGCTTGCAAAAGCCGCCGCAAACACTGGCGAAGTCCCCGTTGGCGCAGTGGTCGTTCAAGATGGCCGCATCATTGGCGAGGGGGCCAATACGCCGCGCGCGAGGCATGACCCGACCGCGCATGCCGAAATAATAGCGATTCGCGCGGCGGCGCAGACGCTGGGCAGCGACAGGCTCACTGGGTGCGATCTTTGGGTAACATTGGAACCGTGCGCGATGTGCGCCGGCGCTATTTCTCATGCGCGGATTGCACGGCTTTATTTTGGTGCGGACGATCCCAAAGGCGGCGCGGTGGCGCATGGCCCGCGCTTGTTCAGCCAACCTACAATCCACCACCGCCCGGATGTTTATGATGGAATCATGGCGACAGGAGCGGCGGAAATGCTGCGCGATTTTTTCGGTTCACGGCGGTGAGCGATTTACTGGTAAAGCAATATTTCCCAACCTAGCCAAGCTATTATGGCCAGCCAGATCAGAATAATCATACCCGCGACCACCAGACTGCGCGGCTGTGCATCAACCACCTCCGCCTCTGCCCTGAACCGTGCCATCAGTTCGGCTGGCATGAGTCGCAGCGCCAGCTCAATCCCCAAGGGCACCAAGATCAGGTCGTCCAACATACCAAGCACAGGAATGAAGTCGGGTATTAGGTCGATGGGGCTGAATGCATAGGCTGCGACCGCAGCAGCCACCAATTTGGCACCGAGTGGCGTTTCCGGGCTGCGCGCCGCCAGCCACAGCGCCGTCGCATCACGGCGCAGCATGTGCGCCCAGCCCTTTATGCGCCCGAACAAGGTCATGGGCAGGGCATAGTTACATACCGTATGTTCCACCACATTAAACTTCGCTTGCATAAACGTAATTATTTGTGCCTATATATACGCAGCCTTAAATATAACTTGAGTTTCGCTGCCATGTTAAAACCAACTTCAATAACCGAAGCGAGATACAGATCTGGCCGATATGTCAGTCAAACCACTGGTTATAAATCATTTATCCCAAATATACTACCGCCGGAACCGCCTATCGCCGTCGATGATGCTCGTTTGAACGAAGCGCTCTCTAGGGCTGATAGAGCCTTGGGGCGGCTTGACGGGTCGATTAGCACCCTGCCCGATCCTTCGCTGTTTTTGAGTATGTTCGCCAGAAAAGAGGCAGTTATCTCCAGCCAAATAGAGGGGACTCAGGCATCATTAAGTGACCTTGTCATGACCGAGGCCAACATCTTCAACAAAGCGCGACCAACCGACGTCAATGAGGTGCGAAACTATATGCGTGCCATCAGAGTCGGGGAGGAAATGCTGAATGAACTCCCTGTTTCAACGCGCATGATAAAGGCATTGCATAGAACATTGATGCATGGTGTGCGAGGACAACATCAGACACCAGGGGAAATTAGAACGAGCCAAAACTGGATTGGAGCGCCCGGGTGCACATTATCTGAGGCAGCCTTTGTCCCGCCTCCAGCCCATGAGGTTATGCAATGTTTAAGCGACCTTGAGCATTTCATACATAATATTGACGATCACATCCCTGTGCTCATAAAAGCAGGGCTGATTCATGGCCAGTTCGAAACCATCCACCCTTTCCTCGATGGCAATGGTCGCGTCGGACGACTGCTCATCACCCTGTTCCTCCTAGAGCAGGAAATTTTAACTGCTCCTGTCCTGTATTTGTCCTATTATTTTCGCAAAAACCAAACGGAATATTACGCGAAATTGCAAGCGATTAGAGATACCGGAGACTGGGAGGGGTGGCTGACTTTCTTCCTGAACGGCGTGGCCGAAGTATCCAATCTGGCAGCAAAAACAGCACGCGAATTATTGTTACTGCGCGAGGAGAATCGCCAAATGGTGCTAGGAGAGTTTAGCCGATCCGCAACGATGCCGTTGCGTATGCTCGATCACCTCTATTCATCGCCAGTAACTAACCTACGACTTGTGGCAACGAAACTAGGTGTTTCAGCTCCGACAGCCAACAATATCATAGCCGGTCTCGAAAAATGCGGGATATTAAGGGAGGTCACTGGGCAAAAGCGACATCGTGTCTTCATCCATCACGAATATATGAGAAAGTTTGACGGACTTTAGCCGCCCTAATGCACAAAGCGCGCCACCACGTCGCGGTAGGAGCGGCTGACTTTTACCTGCGCGCCCGATTCGAGCACAAGGAAACATTCGCCATTGGTGTGCGGCTTCACCTCGCGGACCAAGCCTAAATTGACGATGGTGGAGCGATGGACGCGCTGGAAAACACGTGGGTCTAGCCGCTTTTCCAAATCCTTCATCGTCTCGCGCAAGATGAGTGAGTTGTCAGCGGTATAGATGCACATATAGTCGCCCGCAGCGTCGATCCGTTCAATCGTATCGACATCGACACGAAATATCTGGCCCCTGTCCTTGATGTTGATCAGCTTTTCAAAACGGCTGCTGCTTGGCATTTCAGTGTCTTCGGACGCCATTTGCTCCGCAGCTTCAGGTGCGACCTCGGCCAGCACTTCCTTGAGTCGTTCAGCTTCTTCGCCAGAACGTTTATCCGCCAGCCGCCGCCGCACCCGGTCGAGCGCATCGGCGAGCCGCTGTGGTTCCACCGGTTTGAGCAGATAATCGACCGCCTGCGCATCGAATGCCTTGATTGCATAATCAGAAAAAGCAGTAACGAACACGACCAGAGGCGGGTCAATATCCATCAACCCCTGGACCACAGAAAAACCGTCAAATCCAGGCATCTGGATGTCGAGGAATACCAAATCCGGTTTGTGCGTCTTGATTTTACGGATCGCCTCGCGGCCATTTTGCGCTGTGTCGATAATTTCAATATCGCCGTGCGGTTCAAGCCGCAGTTGTAGCCCCTGCACCGCCAGGCTTTCATCATCGACTATGATCGTGCGGATGGTCATGCGGTGATAGTTGCCCTTTTTTCAATGGCCTGTTCCTCGACTCGCGTCAGGATAGCAAATGGAAGCTCGATTATGACCACATAGCCTCCTTCGGCGGAATGACGCGCATCAAAACTTTGATGCTCGCCATATGCCTGAAACAATCGGTCGCGGATGTTGGGAAGGCCAACACCTGTCGACGTGGTGGTCACAATGCTACTTGGATTCAAGCCGCCACCACTGTCCGACACGACGATCCGCACATTTTGACCGACGAGATGTGCGCTCATGACGATGTCCGCCCCGTCTTCGGACGGCGTAACCGCATATTTGATGGCATTTTCGATAATTGGCTGGAGCAGTAGTGATGGCAGCCCGGCATCGGCAACACGCGGATCAACGTCAAAACTAACACGCAGTCGATCCTCGAATCGCATTTTTTCTATTTCGAGATAAAGTTTGAGCGTTTCCACTTCCTGCGCCAGTGTGACCATGGCTGTAGGATCATTGACCAAGGTGTAACGCAGAAAGTTAGAGAGCCGCGACAGCATGGCATTGGCTGGTTCGGTGTGTTTGAGCAGAACCAAGGTGGAAATAGAGTTGAGCGTGTTGAACAGGAAATGCGGGTTGATTTGGTACCGCAGCATCGCAAGCTGCGATGCGGTTGCCTGGCTTTCAAGCGCCGCCATCTGGTCAATCTGCTGCTCAACCCGCAAAAAATAGTTGATCGCAAAATAGAGCGATGACCAGGCCGCCAGCGTCACCGCGTCCAGATAGACCGCGCCGACTAACAATTGAGTGAAGGGTGCTTCGCTGCCCCCCGGTTGGATGGCCACCATCGAGGCATCAATTGAACTGTAGATGATCGTAGCGATTAGCACCGAAGCCGACACGGCGGACCACATCAGCAGCGCGCGTTCCTGCATCACGCGGCGAAACACGACGGACAAGGTTATTGTGAGCGAAAAGCCCGTGATACCAGAAACAATCAGCGGGATGAGAAAGGTGAATGCCTGCCCATTGGCAAAACCCGACGCCGCGCGCAGAACGAACCAGCCCAGCCAACCGAATGTTTGCAACGTCCAAAAAGCGCGTATCTTGTCGTCAAAAAACGGCTGGGGCGTAGCGGGAGCTGGGACGAACAGTTTTGCCATGCATCAGTCCGTGGCTGTGGTCGAGCCTGCGGGTGCGGCGCCATGGCCTGGCGCAGCATCCCTCCCCCCTAATGCGCGCACTTCATCTGCGTGCATCCACATCAGATCATGTTTGCCCAACGTCCGTCCGTCATGCGCTTGTAACACCACCGTGCGCACTGGCTGCAAATCGGCGGCATCGACCAGCACCGGCGTCGATGGGGCGCCGGATCCCCATTTTTCGCCCCATTGCCGCAGTGCGACCATAGTCGGCAACAGGCCCTGCCCTTTTTCTGTGAGGCTATACATGACCTTGCGCCGATCGCAGCACATGACGGTGCGCTCGAGGATTCCGTGCGTCACCAGTCGGTGTAAGCGGTTCGACAGGATGTTGCGGGCGATGCCTAACTCTGTCTGAAGCTCTTCGAAATGATGGATGCCGTTGAACGCCGCGCGCAAAATCATGAACGACCAGCGTTCGCCCATCGCCTCTAGCGCGGCCGGTAGCCCGCACTCTCCCGCATCGACCAATTGTTCACGCAACATCGTCATTCGCGCACTTTGCCCCGATTACTGCCGCAACCCAAGCGATATTTAGCGTAGGGCCAGAACCCAGTAATAGCGCGCCCTGAGGTTTGAAGCGATTTCGTTCAGTGCAAGGAGGGGGATGCAGGAATATGAGTATATTTCAAAGATTCCCGACGCAGCAATGGACGAAATCGGTCAAATCCTAAAGGACAGTAAAATGGCTTCCATCTCAGACCCAAATGCCCTTGAAGATAGTCCCGCTATCCCCTGCATGCATTTCGGCCCGATATGGCCGAGCCTGATCGTTCAAGCGAGAGGCGCCATGCGCTTCCAGCTTGAACGTGAATCAGGCTCTCAACTACAGCTGGACCTTGATTCACGTTTCAGG
>JBBTFY010000114.1:0-18893 GCA_038041635.1 Pseudomonadota bacterium | reverse complement strand
GAAACAACGGCCGCCTGCGGGTTACAGAGCTGTGGTATCAACGATACACACCTCGTTCTACCTGCGCTCGTCATTGCGAGCGAACGTAAGGGAGCGCGGCAATCCAGAAGCTGTGCCATAGACTGGATTGCTTCGCTTCGCTCGCAATGACGAAGATGGTATTTCGCACAAAGCCACAAAGGCGCGAAGGCGCGAAGAGAGAATACCCCCCTCCCGCTTGTGGGAGGGGTTAGGGGTGGGGGTTCGACAGTTCAAAGAGCTACCCGCTAGGCTTGTCCCGGCCTGCGCCGGGATGACGGGGGAAGGGTATAAAACGTCGTGAAACAGCATGCATATTACCATGGCCGAATGCCTGTAGGAAAGCGCGGATCAAAAGGCAGGCAGACTAATCAGGCGTTGTCACATGTTTCGCCGTAATTCCCGCCTGCGATTGCCGAGCGCGATAGTTGGCAACCTTATCGCGATTGCCGCAAATCGACGTAGAGCACCACCGCCGCCGCATGTTTTTGCCCCGATCATAGAATATCATCGCACATGCCGGATTGTCGCAATGCTTCAACCGTGACGCTTCGTAATTCGCGGTGAAGCGCGCAAAATCTGTGGCAATTCGTACCGCCAGTTTCGGCCCCTTCACAACCTCGAAATCCTGGAGAGCGGCGCAATCATTGACACGCGATAACTGTAGATGGATGGCCATTTTATAGAGAAACCCGTTCACCGTTTCAAATATCACCTCCGTAAGTGGCTTGGCTGCTGACAGCAGCGCAAACGCCTGGCCAAGGCTGTCGCGCAAAATCCGTGCCTCTATCAATTCCTCCGCAAGCAAGTCTTCGCACAAAGGAATAGCGGCTTCGTTTGCCCACCGCGCCAATGTCGCTTCATCACGCAAAAAATCCACCGATTCGCCATTCAGCACAAAACGCGTGTTGACGAAGTCGATCCACAGGCTGCCGCCAAGAAAGGGCATCCCGTTTCTAAACTCGTGCGAAATATCAGATTTCATAGCGTTTCCAAGCGTCGTTCGGTGAGCGGTTTAGCCCGATGAAACATAACCTATAAAATAATAGTTGACAGGTGTCAAAGCATCGGACACTTATTAAGTGCAATAATAAAGGTTACAAAGGATTCACATGCCCCGCCCATTCATCCTCTTCGTCTCGCTCGCAGCTGCGCTTGCCGTTGCAACCATATCAACCCCCTCATTTGCTCAGCCGCAGGAGGCCACTACCATGTCGCAAAACCATCTCGCCACCACCTATCATTTTGCCACGGTCAGTGGCCGCCGTGTCTTTTACCACGAAGCGGGCGACCCCGCCGCGCCAACGATCATCCTGCTGCACGGCTTCCCAAGTAGTTCGCATATGTACCGCGACCTTATCCCTGCACTTGCTGACCGATTCCATGTTATCGCGCCCGATTATATCGGCTTTGGACAGTCGGATGCCCCCGCCGCGTCCGAGTTCGATTATACATTCGACAATGTGACCGCGCACGTCACAGGGCTGATCGATCAGCTGGGCCTGACATCCTATGCGCTTTACATGCAGGATTATGGCGGCCCAGTGGGCTTTCGCATTTTCAACGAGCGCCCAAATCAAGTGACGGGGCTGATTGTCCAAAATGCCAACGCCTATCTTGAGGGTGTCGGCGATATGCCAAAACAGATTTTCTTGCCGCTTTGGGAACAGCGTAACGAAGCGACCGAAGCTGCTGCACGCGGTTTCCTTGCCGCCGGAACCACGCAGTTTCAATATACGGTCGGAGCGCAAAACCCCGAAGCGATCAGCCCCGACAATTGGACCTATGACCAGGCGTTGCTCGACCGCCCCGGCACCGACGCCTATCAGCTTGATCTGCTCGAAAACTATAAGACCAATGTTGGCGCTTATGATAGCTGGCATGCGGCGTTTCGCGCGCATCAACCAAGGACGTTGATCATCTGGGGCCGGAACGACCCCTTCTTCATCCCCGCCGGCGCCGAAGCATTTCAGCGGGATATACCACAAGCGAAGCTGGTTTGGCTCGATGCAGGCCATTTCGTGCTCGATGAAAACACCACGCAAGTCGCCGCCGAAATCAAAGCAATGTTTGCGGCCGAGTGAACTGGCCCACGAAAATCCTCAACATCTTCAAAAGGGAAATATCTGTGACAAAGCTGTTATACATTAAAGCATCGCCGCGCCCTGATTCAAAATCGGTCGCGATTGCGGATGCCTATCTCGAAGCACTCAAAGCCAAAAACCCAAGCCTCGACGTCGATGTAATCGACGTTTGGCAAGAGAGTCTGCCCGAATTTGACGGCAACAAGGTCAATGCCAAAATTGCGATTTTCACAGGGCAAGCGCATGATGCTGTGCAAAAAACCGCGTGGGACGAAATCTCAGGCATTGCCAATCGCTTTGCGGCTGCGGACCATTATCTGTTTGCCGTTCCGATGTGGAATGGCGGCATCCCTTACCCGCTCAAACATTATATCGACATCATCCATCAACCGGGCATCCTGTTCGGCCTTGTCCCAGAAACCGGATATTTCGGCCTGCTCAAGGACAAGAAAGCGACTGTTGTTCTGACCAGCGGCGCATTCTCGCCCGCCGCCCCGTCGCCCGCTTACGGCGTTGATCATCACTCGGCCTATCTGAGCTCTTGGCTCAACCAAGCCGGCGTCACCGACATTGAGGAAATCCGTTTCCAGCCAACATTGCTGACCGGCGACCCCGAGGGCGATTTCGCCAAAGTTGTTGCAACAGCCAAGGCCGCTGGCGCGCACTGATTGCAAAAGGGTGGGGTTGCCGCTGGTCGGCTGCCTCACCGCCCGTTGACATAAACATACCAGTTGGTATGTTTCGCTATGCCCGCGAGTCTTGCGCCCCTTCCCTCCCCCCTAAAGCCTCGCTCGCGGGCAGTCTCGGCGCGGGCACCCAGCGCGCGCACCAAATTGCTCGATGCGGCGCTGCGGGTCATCCGCGAGCAGGGCTATGGCGCTACCAGCGTTGATGAACTGTGCGCTGCGGCGGGGGTGACCAAGGGCGCATTTTTCCACCATTTCGCGACCAAGCAAGCGCTTGGCGTCGCGGCGGCGGCGCATTGGTCGGCAACCACCGCACGGATTTTCGAGGGCGCGCCCTATCATAGCCACGCCGACCCGCTGGACCGCATACTCGGCTATATCGCGTTTCGCGCATGGTTGATCGGCGGAACGACAGCGCAGTTCACCTGTCTGGCCGGAACGATGGCGCAGGAGATATTCCGTTCGCACCCCGCGATCCGTGATGCCTGTTACACCAGCATCAGCGATAATGCAGCGGCGCTGGAGGATGCTTTAAGCGCGGCGATTGCGGCCTATGGCGCGCCGGATGGTGTGACCGCGCACAGCCTGGCCATGCATATCCAGTGCGTGTTGCAAGGCGCGTTCGTCATTGCCAAGGCGAAGGATGACGCTGGCTTTGCCATCGAGAGCCTGTCGCACCTGCGGCGCTATTTCGAGCTGTTGTTCGGGAGCGAGGCGAGCGAGACCGACCCCGCAGAGGTCGCCGCGCAAAACGCAGCCCAAAATGCCGCAATGCGCGCGCACCTCGAAAGCCTGTTCTGGACGGGCCAACCACAAACAGGCCAGCCCCAAGGAGAAAAGACATGACCAAAATGATTTTCGTCAACCTGCCGGTCGCGGACCTGCCAAAGTCACGGTCCTTTTATGAGGCGATCGGCTTTACCAACAATGCGCATTTCAGCGATGAGATGGGGGCATGCATGGTATGGAGCGAGACAATCCATGTCATGCTCTTGACGCACGACAAGTGGCGCACGTTCACCACGCGTCCGATCCCGCACTCCGGATCAAGTGAAGTGATGCTTTGCGTCTCGCTGGACAGCCGCGACGAAGTGAACCGCCTAGTCGAAGCGGGAGCAGCTCATGGCGGCATCGCCGACCTCAACCCGCCGGAAGATCACGGCTTCATGTATCAGCGCACCATTGTCGATCCCGATGGACATGTGTGGGAGCCGATGTGGATGGACCAGGCAGCGATGCCACCGAGCAAATAAGAGGAGAAAATACATGACCTACATCGAAGGATTTATCATTCCCGTGAAAGCGGACAACCGAGCGGAATATGAAGCCATGGCAAGGTTTGCCGCGCCGATTTTCATCGAGCATGGCGCATTGCAGGTTGTGGAGAATTGGGGCGATGACCTACCCAAAGGCAAGCACACCGATTTCTTCATGGCCGTCAATGCGGGCGAGGGAGAAAATGTCGTGTTTTCGTGGATGATCTGGCCATCCAAGGAGGTGCGCGATGTTGGCAATGCTGCGGCGATAGCCGATCCGCGTTTCGAGAATTTCGATTTTGGCGACACAGTCGATGGCAAGCGCATGATATTTGGCGGATTTTCTCCCATTCTCGATATGAAAGGATAGGGTAATGACGAACAAGCATGGCGATTTTATCTGGTATGAGCTGTTGACGGCCGATGCCGATGGCGCGGGCGATTTTTATGGCAAGGTCGTTGGCTGGACTAGCAAAAGCGCGGGTCAGCCGGGCATGGACTACCGCTTTTTCTACGCGGGCGACGGCAGCGACATGAAGGACGGTGTCGGCGGCTATATGACGATTACACCCGACATGGCGGCGGGCGGGGCGCGGCCATGTTGGCTGGGCTATATCGCGGTCGATGATGTCGATGCCAGCGTCGAGCGCATCGTTGCGGCTGGCGGAGCGGTGCAGATGCCCGCGATGGACCTGCCCAATGTCGGACGCATGGCGATGGTCACCGACGGCCAAGGCGTGCCCTTTTATGTGATGCGCGGCGCGAGTGACGAGACCAGCCACAGTTTTGCCAGCGAAGCGCCAAAGGATGGCCATTGCGCGTGGAACGAGCTGTCCACCACCGATGCGGCGGCGGCGCTTGCTTTCTATACCGGTATATTCGGTTGGCGACAGGGTGACGCCATGGACATGGGGCCAATGGGCAAATATCAATTCCTGCACCACGGCCCCGGCATGATCGGCGCAATCATGCCCAAAATGCCGCAAATGCCGATGCCAGCCTGGACCTATTATTTCCGCGTGCCCGACATTGATGCGGCGGTCGCGGCGATCAAGGCAAATGGCGGCACGATACTGCAAGAGCCAACCGAGATACCCGGCGGTGATTTTTCGATGAACGCGATGGACCCGCAAGGCGCGGCGTTCGCGCTGGTAGGAGCACGCAAATGAACAAAATCACCCCCTGCCTGTGGTTTAATGGCGAAGCCGAGGATGCGGCGAAACTCTATGTCTCGCTGTTCCCGGATGCCGCGCTGGGCAGCATCGGGCGTTATGGCGAAGGCATGCCCTTTCCCGCTGGCACCGCGATGATGGTCCAGTTCACGCTGGCGGGCCAAGGCTTTCAGGCGCTCAACGGCGGGCCGCAATTTACGCATAGCGAGGCTATTTCGATGTCCGTTAGTTGCGCCGATCAGGCCGAGGTCGATCATTATTGGAACGGCCTGCTTGCGGGCGGTGGCAGTGAAAGCATGTGCGGCTGGCTCAAAGATCGCTTTGGCGTGTCGTGGCAGATCGTCCCCAACGTGCTCGGCTCACTGATGACCGGGCCGAATGCTGGTGCGGTTGGGCAGGTGATGATGGGGATGCGCAAGCTCGACATCGCCGCACTTGAGACGGCGGCGAAGGGGGTATAATATGACGTTGCAACTCTACGGCCACCCCTTCTCGTCCTATACTTGGAAGGCGCTGATCCCGTTTTACGAGACGGGCACGCCGTTCGAGTTTCGCAACATTTCTGGCGATCAACATCCCGAAAACGAGGCTGCATTCCTCGCACACTGGCAGGTGGGCAAGTTCCCGCTGCTGGTCGATGACGGCGTGCCAGTCATGGAATCGAGCATCATTGTCGAATATGTCGCGCCCGGCCTGATCCCGGCGGACAAGGATGCCGCACACGAGGTTCGAATGCTCGACCGCATCTTCGACAGCCATGTGATGACGCCAGCTCAGGCCGTGGTCGCCGAGCATCTGCCGTTCCTGACGCCCAAGCCCGACGAGGCGCGGGTTGTGCGGGCACGTGAGGCGCTCGGCAAGGTGTATCGCTGGCTCGATGCGCGGCTGGCAGGACGGGTGTGGGCGGCTGGGGACTATTTCACGCTTGCCGACTGTGCAGCCGCGCCATCGCTTTTCTATGCTGATTGGGTGCACGAGATTCCGGCATCGTTGGCGACACTGCGTGCCTATCGCGCCCATGTGCTCGCCCGCCCCTCGGTCGCGCGCTGTGTCGAGGAGGCGCGGCCCTATCGCCATTATTTCCCGTTGGGCGCACCGGACAGGGATTAAAAAGGAAGAAAACACATGACCGCAACCGCCGATAATGGCTGGGAGCTTTCGGTTAGCCGCTTCATCACCGCACCGCCTGCCGCTGTGTGGGATGTGATGGCGGGCCGCATCGAGGAATGGTGGTGCCCCAAGCCATGGCGCGCAGAGTTTGACGTGCTCGAACGCCGCGCTGGCGGTGTGTCCGACTGCACGATGTATGGACCCGATGGCGAGGTCCACCCGCACCCCGGCATGGTGCTGGCGTGGGACGAAGGGCGGCGCTTTGCCTTTACCGATGCGATTTTAGGCGACCTGCAACCAGCCGGACCGTTCATGATCGGCATCTGGTCGATAGAAGCCGAAGGGGCTGGCACCCGCTACACTGCCCGAGCTCGCCACTGGAACGAAGGCGATTGCCAACGCCACGCAGGCATGGGTTTTGCCGACGGCTGGGGTGCATGTGCGGACCAATTGAAGGCACTGACTGAAGGGAAATAAAGTGACCCAGATTTTCATACGAGCTTGGCTGCTCTGCGGGTCGCTCGACATACTATACGCGATCGCGAATACGATGCGAAAGGGCGGCAGCGCGCTGGGCGTGCTCCACAGCGTCGCATCGGGGCCGTTTGGCGACGGGGTCAAGGACATGGGCTGGGTGGGCGGTTTGATTGGCCTGAAAGTCCATTTTGGTATCATGGCGGTGATGGTCGCCACGTTCCTGTTCGCCTATCGCCGCATCGCCGCCTTGCGGACCAACAGCCCGTGGATCGTCGGAACGCTCTATGGCACGATCCTCTATGGCGTGATGTATTGCGTCGTACTGGCGTGGCGCTGGCCCGCATTGTTTCCACAGACCGACCCGACGCAGATCGCGATTGCGCTGTTCCCGCACATCGCACTGGTCGGCATCCCGCTGGCGTTGATGGCACGCAAATCTGCTGCATGACAAGCTATGTCGCCTTGCTCCGCGCAGTCAATGTCGGTGGTACGGGCAAGTTACCGATGAGCGAACTCAAGGCGATGGCAGAGGCGTGCGGATTTACAAAGGTGCGCACCTATATTGCCAGCGGCAATGTCGTGTTTGATAGCATGCTCGATGAGGCTGAGGTGAAGGCTGCTCTCGAAACGCGGCTCGCCGCCTATGCGGGCAAAGCCGTTCCAGTGTTGGTGCGGACAAGCGAGCAGATAGCCGCCGTCCTCGCCGCGAATCCGTTCCCCGATGCCGCGCCCAACCGCACCGTCGCGATCTTTCTGGACGATGTGCCGCCCTCTGACGCACTCGATATAGTCTCAGGATTACGTGGCGAAGAAATGCGCCTTGGCATGCGCGAAATCTATATTCATTATGGCGGCGGAATGGCGGGCAGCAAGCTCAAAATACCTGCCGCCAAGGCTGGCACCGCGCGTAATATCAACACGGTTGGCATGCTCGCTGCGATGGCGAAGGCTTAATCCAGCCCTAGTGCTTTGAGCACCGCCGATTGGTCATAATAAGGCCGTTCGCAGATAATCTTGTCGCTATCAGCTGCAAACTCGAACGTCCCCGCCATGCGGATGCGGAAAGCGCGCCCCGTTGCCTCTATCACGCCGCTTGGCAATTTAAGCGGCCCCAAATGCGTACCCGTCAGCCAGAACTCGACCAGCACGATGTCCCCATCGGCGGCGATGGCGATAATCTCGTTCGCCTGATCGGGGAAGGGCGTGCGCGACGCCGCGAAATAACCGCGCACCGCTTCTTCGCCATCAAACACCGTGCCTGGGCCCAGCAGTTCGTAGCGCGGGTGGGCAAAGGTCGCAATCACCCCGTCCCAGTCATGGGTCACCTCCATCGCCATATGGTCGCGGACGGTCTGGATACGGCGGGCGGATAAATCGGTCATCGAGACTGGCTCCATCACTTTGCACGTAAATGTTTATACGCTTCGACCACAGATTGTAGCTTTTTCTCAAAGCTGCGGTCACCACCATTGCGGTCGGGGTGGTATTTACGAACCAGCGCCGAATAGGCAGCGCGAATGGCGCGGCGGTCTGCGCCGGGCGACAGGCCAAGTGTGCGGTAAGCAGCGCGGATTTCCGAACTGACCCCCGCCGCGCGGTCCTCTGCCCGTTCACGCGCATGTTTGAAGCGTGCGCCCAGTGCGTCCATCGGATCGCGAAAGTCAGACCATTTGGGCGGCGCATCGGCTCCGGTTGCGGAAAAGGCTCGGTTTTCGGTAGCCCACCCGCCATAATGGTCGTGTGCCGCCGCGACGTCATCGGCGCTCATCCCGCTGAAATAATCATAAGCGGCATTATATTCACGGACATGGTCAAGGCACATCCAGCGATAATCGCCCGGCCCGTCAAAGCCGGGGCGATAGGTGCCGGGAACGCGAAACTCGCCGCGCTCGGTGCACCCGCCTGCCGAGCATGGACGCCTGCCGGGGTGCCTTCCGTGGAAACGGGGCGAAGGTTTAGCGCGGCCGGTTGTCATTATGCACAATCACCCATAATGAAAAGATGAGCGTTTCGGCAAGCTCAGCACGAACGGAAAATTGTAATGCCTTCGATCCAAATCGAAATTGAAACGCTGTTGACCGCCGCGTTCGCTCCCACCCGCTTATGCGTCACTAACGACAGCGCAAAACATCATGGCCATGCTGGCGACGATGGGTCGGGGGAGAGCCATTTCAGTATAGAATTGGAAAGCGACGCTTTTGCTGGAGTCAGCCGCGTTAATCGGCAACGGATGGTCAATGCGGCGCTGGGTGATATAGTCGGGCAGCGCGTCCACGCAGTTGCGATCAAAGCCAGCGCTCCAGAGGAAAACGCATGACACAGATACACCGCCGCCTTGCGCTTTCGACAGGGGTTGAGCTTGACGTGTGGACGGCGGGCGACCCTGCCAATCCGCCGATCATTTTCCTGCATGGCTTTCCCGAATCGCACCGCACTTGGCGGCATCAAATGGCGGCGCTGTCCGACAGTTTTTACTGCATCGCGCCCGACCAGCGCGGCTATCGTGGTTCTTCCAAACCGCAAAATGTGGACGCCTATACCGCCGACAAATTGACCGCCGATATTTTCGCGATTGCCGACGCGCTAGGCATCACCAATTTCACCATTGCCGGGCATGACTGGGGCGGCGCAATTGCGTGGAGCATTGCACTGAACGGCCAAGTGGGTGCGCCGAACTCCGCATGGGCAGGCCGCGTGACCCGCGTCGTCATCGCCAATGCGCCGCACCCCTATATATTCCAGCGACTGCTCATCACCGATATGCATCAGCGCGCGTCGAGCCAATATATGCGCGCCTTTCGCGACCCCGCCAACGATGCTTTGGTGCGTGAGCATGGCTTGGTCGGCATATTGCTAAAGGTGGTGAAATGGGATCGTCCGTCTGCGATGGAGCCAGAGGAGCGCGATGCGTTGCTCGCCGACTGGCAGGACCGCGACGCAAGCTTCGGGATGCTCAATTGGTATCGCGCCGCCGCGATCAATGTGCCAGCGATGGACGAAGAGGTCGCGCTACCCGCGATGACAGCCGCCGACTTTCCCAAGTTGATGACGCCGACATTGGTCATCTGGGCGATGGATGATCTGGCGTTGCCGCCGTGCAATATCGACGGGTTGGAAGAACTGGTCCCCCGTGCCACCATCGTCCCCATATATGGTTGCGGCCATTTTGTGCCGTGGGAAGCGCCCGAAGCGGTAAACGCTGCAATGCGGGACTTTTTGGCGAAATACCCTGCGTGAAGGCGCGGCACCATCTGTTTCGCACCCGCGAGCGCCAAGACCATTCGCCGGTCACCTATATCGAGCTGTTCTTTGACCTGGTGTTCGTGTTTGCGATTACGCAATTGTCGCAACGGCTGCTCGGGCACCTTAACCTGCGCGGCGTCGGTGAGACGCTGATTCTGTTTCTTGCGCGCAAAATGCGCCGCTAAACAAGCCATTCGACCCACGCACCGTGGGCATGGGCATGGGCGAGCACATGTGATGCGCCATCGCCATCCCGGCCGTTCCAATAACGCGCCACCAGTTCGTGATGATGGACGGTGCGATTGGCCTCCAGCGCCACCCACGCCAGAGGGCGGTCGGCGGTGGCACGCGCACCTGCGCTCTCCATCGCCGCGCTCACCCGCGCACGTTGATCGGCCGGAACATATTGCCAGACAATCGAGTGCATCAACACCCGCGTCGTCCCAGACACTTGGGGCATGACAAGCTGCGTCTCGACAAAATCGGCGGCGTTCATCGCCACAAGGTCGGGCTTTTGCTCTCCTGCCAGCGCAATCGCGGTGTCCATCCGTGCAAAGCGCACATGATGTTCGGGCCAGATATAGGCCCGTAGCCGCAACGCCTGCGCCGGGTCGGTCAGGTCAACCGGCGCGATGTCAGAGCCGCGCAGCCCGGCAAAGGTAAATGTCCGATTGGGTGGCGGAGGGCCGCGCCATTCGGGCGCAAAACACATCACTGCATCGGCTGGGCCAACCTGCACGCCGCCCAAATCATAATGATAACGGTCAATCATCAGATTGATCCCGGCGCTCGACCCAATTTCAATGCAATCGAAATGCGGCGCCAGCCCCTGTTCGGTCAACCACAGCATCGCCGCGATATAATTGGATGACCGTCCCGCTTCGTTGGTTTGCGGCGGACCGCCCAGCCAAGGGAGCAACGCCGTTTCATGCTGTGTAATGACGTCCCCGATGATGGCGGCATCGTCCACATCGCTTTCACCAGCATAGATTGGTGCTAGCTGCAGTGCGGTCCCCGCCAAATGCAGCGCATGCAACCCGCCAGCGGCGCGCAGCGCCAGCGCATCGGCGATCGGTGCGCCCTGCCAGTCGCGTATCTTATCGAGAAAATCCCCGCTCGCGCCGCTGTCCAGTACTGCCGCGACCGCAGCAACCACCCGCGCGGTAATCGGCGCGCCGTTGTTCAGGCAATAGGCGACCTGGTTGGCAAAGGCGGCGCCGACCACATCAGGGCCGTTTGAATGAATGTCGACGGGGTTAGGCATGGGAGAAAGTTCCTTGGCTTGTGTGTTGCTCTCTCGCCGTGCGCATCTTATGTGCACCGCACAATGACAGCACCGCTCATCTTTGCAATCCCCAAGGGGCGTATCCTTGACGAGGCGCTGCCGCTGATGCACGCCGCCGGAATAGACCCCGAAGCGGGGTTTTTCGATCATGACAATCGCGCACTGCGCTTTGCGACCAGCGACCCCGCCATTGACCTCATCCGCGTACGCGCGTTCGATGTGGCGACATTCGTGGCGCATGGCGCGGCACAAATCGGCATTGTCGGGTCCGATGTCATCGACGAATTTGGCTATAGCGAGCTTTATGCCCCTGTTGACCTTGGCATCGGCCGTTGTCGCATTTCTATCGCCGAACCCGCCGAACTAGCTAAAAGCGACGACCCTCGCACTTGGAGCCATGTGCGCGTCGCCACCAAATACCCCAATTTGACGAAGGGATATTTTGCACGGCGGGGTGTTCAGGCTGAATGCGTCAAATTGAATGGTGCGATGGAAATTGCCCCCAAACTCGGCCTCGCCAGCCGTATCGTTGATTTGGTGTCTTCGGGCAAAACATTGGCGGACAATGGGCTTGTCGAGGTTGAGGTGCTGGCGCAGGTGTCGGCGCGGCTCATCGCCAACCGCGCCGCGTTCAAAACCGATGCGCGGGTGCGCGCGTTGGTCGATGCGTTCAGGGATGCGGTAAATGCTTAGGCTGGATACGGCCGCACCCGATTTTGCGGTGCAGTTCGACGCGCTGGTGGGTGCGCGGCGCGAAGCCGAGTGCGATGTGGCAAGCGATGTCGCGGCCATCATCGCGCATGTGCGCAGCGATGGCGACGCGGCTGTTGCCGAACTGACGCAGCGGTTCGACGGGCACAGCCTGCCGTGGCGGATCAGCTTAGACGAGGCGAAGGATGCCTATGGCGCGCTCGACCCCGCGCTGCGCGATGCGCTTGAGCTGGCGGCAAAGCGCATCCGCTCCTATCATGTGGCGCAAATCCCAAAGAACAGCGACGCGCGTGATGACGCGGGCGTGCGGATGGGTGCGCGGTGGAACGCGGTGGATGCGGCGGGCATCTATGTGCCCGGCGGCCGTGCGGCCTATCCATCATCGGTGTTGATGAATGCCATCCCTGCAAAAGTTGCGGGTGCCCAGCGGATCGTCATGGTGACGCCAACGCCAGACGGTCACATCAATCCAGCGGTGCTGGCCGCTGCGTATATCGCTGGGGTTGACGAGATATGGCGTATCGGCGGCGCACAGGCCATCGCCGCGCTCGCTTATGGCACCGAAACGATTGCCCCCGTCGATGTCATTACCGGACCCGGCAATGCGTGGGTGGCGGAGGCCAAGCGCCAGGTGTTCGGTGTTGTCGGTATCGACATGGTGGCGGGGCCATCCGAAATCCTGGTGGTGGCTGATGCGCGGAACAATCCCGACTGGATCGCCGCCGACCTGATGAGCCAAGCGGAGCATGATCCAACCAGCCAGTCGATCCTGATTACCGACGATGCGGCGTTCGCCGAGGCGGTCGCGGCGGCGGTGACTTGGCTCTGTGCCTGCCCGATGTTTGCCGGAGTTGCAGCGCAAAGTTGGGCGCAGCATGGCGCGATCATCACCGTTGCATCATTTGATGAAATAGCGCTGCTTATCAATCGCTTAGCGCCAGAGCATTTGCAGATCGCGCTCGATGATGACGCGGCAGAAGCCCTGTTTGCAGCTGTGCGTCATGCCGGGTCGGTGTTCCTTGGCCGGATGACGCCGGAGGCGATTGGCGATTATGTCGCGGGGCCGAACCATGTGCTGCCCACCGGACGGCGCGCGCGGTTCGCGTCGGGCCTGTCGGTGCTCGATTATATGAAACGCACCAGCTTTATCGCAGCTGATGCGGCTGCGCTGGCGGCGATTGGCCCGGCGGCGATACTGTTGGCCGAGGCCGAAGGATTGCCCGCGCACGCCATGAGTGTAAGGCAAAGATTATGACCAAATCCACAGCAGCCCGCCCTTCGCGCGCACAATCGCGCTCCGCCGCGCGGCTTGCCGCCGTGCAGGCGCTGTTCCAGCACGATATGAAAGCGGTGCCCACCCAGCAATTGCTCCACGAATTTCATCACCACCGGCTGGGCGCGACCATCGACGACGAAGAGTTTGCCGACGCAGCCTATACAGCGGCGGAGGTCGATTTTTTCGACGATGTCGTGCGCGGCGTCATCGCGCGCGTGAGCGACATCGACGCCGCCATCCTCGCCAAGCTCAACAAGGGTTGGACGATGGCGCGGCTTGACCGGACGATGAAGGCGATATTGCGCGCGGGCACCTATGAGCTCATCGCCCGCGCCGACGTGCCGACGTCCGCGATTATCAGCGAATATGTCGATGTCGCCAAGGCGTTCGATGCGGGCCGCGAGGCAGGCTTTGTTAACGGGGTGCTCGATGCGATTGCCAAGGATGTGCGGACCACGGAGAATGGGGCCTGAGCGGCGAGGCAGACTTTATCGCGGCGCTGCGCGGCATCGCCAGCCACGCGGGCGCGCGCGGCCTCAATGATGACTGTGCGGTAATGGGCGATCTGGTGCTGACCCACGACATGCTGGTCATCGGCACCCATGTGATGAGCGACTGCGCGCCAGAAGATGTCGCGTGGAAGCTGGTCGGGGTCAACCTGTCCGACCTCGCGGCCAAGGGCGCGCAGCCTATCGGGGTGCTGATGGGCTATATGCTGGGGGCAAGTGAATGGGACACGCGTTTTGCGGCCGCACTGGGCGATGCGCTGTCCCATTATGATACAGCATTGCTGGGCGGGGATACCGTGGCCACGCCAGCGCAGAGCGGCGACACCCGCGCCTTTGGCATGACCGCCATCGGTCGCGCCACGCACATGCCCGTGCCATCGCGGTCGGGCGCCCGGCCAGGCGATACGCTGTGGGTAACGGGCCAAATTGGGTTGGCCATGCTTGGTTATCTGGGAGAAACCGGAGAAGCCCCGTGCAATGACATAGCGATAGCGCGTTACCGACGCCCCGCGCCGCGTCTATCCGAAGGACGCGCGCTGGCCCCGCACGTCACCGCGATGATGGACATTTCCGACGGATTGCTGCTCGATGCACAGCGCATGGCACAGGCGAGCGGGGTGACCATCACCATACAAAGCGGCGCGGTTCCGCTGCCCGCCCCGATCATTGGCAATGCCGATCTTCCCGCGCAGGCGATGCGGTGGGGCGATGACTATGAGCTGTTGTTCACGCTCCCAAACGGGATCGAACCGCCCATAGACGCTACACGCATCGGGGTGGTTTATGGGATGAGCGAGCATCACTTGCTAATTGACGGCGCAGTGCCGGACCCGATGCAAAGCCTAGGCTGGGAGCATGGGTAGGGCCTTTGCTCGTCATTGCGAGGAGTGCAACGACGAAGCAATCCAGTATTGCGCACAATCGCTCTGGATTGCCACGTCGGCCCGAAACAGGTTCGGCCCTCCTCGCAATGACGGATTATTATTGCGCGCACGCTTTTGCTTGCCCTTTGGCCCACATGCCCTTAGGCGTCCCGCCCAAAGCAAGCCGAGTCAAAGGGGGTCCTAATGTCCATCACTCTAATCGCCATCGCGTGCGGCCTCATCGCCGTGCTCTATGGTATCGTCACCAGCCAGTGGGTGCTTCGCTCATCCGCAGGCAATGAAAAGATGCAGGAAATCGCCGGCGCGATCCAAGAGGGGGCACAGGCCTATCTGGGCCGCCAATACCGCACCATCGCCGTCGTCGGCGTCGTTGTCGCGGCCTTGGTCGGATATTTCCTAGGGCTAACATCGGCCATCGGCTTTTTGCTGGGCGCGGTCCTGTCGGGCGCGACGGGTTATATCGGGATGAACATCTCCGTCCGGTCCAATGTGCGCACCGCAGCGGCGGCGCAAAAGGGATTGCAAGACGGATTGACGATGGCGTTCCGCGCGGGCGCGATTACGGGCATGCTCGTCGCTGGCCTTGCGCTGCTCGCCATTGCAGGCTTCTTTTACTATCTCACCGAGTTTGCAGGCAATGCCGCGACGAGCCGTGCCGTCGTTGACGCGCTGGTCGCGCTGGCATTCGGCGCGTCGCTCATCTCGATCTTCGCGCGTTTGGGCGGCGGTATTTTCACCAAGGCCGCCGACGTTGGCGCCGATCTGGTCGGCAAGGTTGAAGCAGGCATCCCCGAAGACGACCCACGCAACCCCGCCGTTATCGCAGACAATGTTGGCGATAATGTTGGCGACTGCGCCGGGATGGCTGCCGATCTGTTCGAAACCTATGTCGTCACCATCGGTGCAACGATGGTGCTGATCGCGCTGCTCGTGACCGGGGTTAGCGACGCGGCATTGCTGACCAATTTGATGACATTGCCGCTGTTGGTTGGCGGCGTGTGCATCATCACTTCAATCATCGGCACCTATTTCGTTCGCCTTGGTGGCGGCAGCAACATCATGGGCGCGATGTATAAGGGTTTCCTTGTCACCGCCGTCCTGTCTATCCCCGCGATCTGGTGGGCGACAAGCTATGCTCTGGGCGATTTGGACGCATCAATCGGCGGCGGTTTGACCGGCGAAGGCGCGTTCACCGGAATGGACCTGTTCTGGTCGATGATGCTGGGTCTGGTTATCACCGGCCTTATCATCTGGATCACCGAATATTATACCGGGACCAATTATCGCCCGGTCCAATCCATCGCCAAGGCGTCTGAAACAGGCCACGGCACCAACGTCATTCAAGGCCTTGCGGTCAGCCTGGAGGCGACGGCTTTGCCGACGTTGGTCATCGTCGCAGGCATCATCATCGCGCATCAATTGGCGGGGCTTATCGGCATCGCCTTTGCCGCGACGTCGATGTTGGCACTGGCGGGCATGGTCGTTGCGCTTGATGCTTATGGTCCGGTCACCGACAATGCGGGCGGTATCGCCGAAATGGCGCATCTCGACGACGAAGTGCGCGGGCGCACCGACGCATTGGATGCGGTTGGCAACACCACCAAGGCGGTGACCAAGGGCTATGCCATTGGTTCGGCTGGCCTCGCGGCGCTGGTGCTATTCGCGGCATACACCACCGACCTCAAGCTGTATTTCCCGCAATTGGAAGTGAACTTCAGCCTTGAAAATCCCTATGTCATCGTCGGCCTTCTGCTCGGTGCGCTGTTGCCCTATCTGTTCGGGGCGATGGGGATGACGGCGGTTGGCCGTGCGGCGGGCGATGTGGTCAAGGACGTGCGCGAGCAATTCGCCAATGACCCCGGCATCATGGCCGGCACCAGCCGTCCAGACTATGCCCGCACCGTTGATCTGGTCACCAAGGCGGCGATCAAGGAGATGGTTCTGCCGTCGCTGTTGCCCGTGTTGACGCCGATTGCGGTCTATTTCATCATCACCGCAATCGCGGGTCAGGCACAGGGCTTTGCGGCGCTTGGCGCACTGCTGTTGGGCGTGATCGTTTCGGGCATCTTCGTTGCTTTGTCGATGACATCGGGCGGCGGCGCATGGGACAATGCCAAGAAATATATCGAGGACGGCCACCATGGCGGCAAAGGCAGCGAAGCCCATAAGGCAGCCGTGACCGGCGACACCGTGGGCGATCCGTATAAGGATACGGCGGGTCCAGCGGTCAACCCGATGATTAAAATCACCAACATCGTGGCGATCCTGCTGCTCGCGGCATTGGCGCACGGCGCGATGTAACAATGAACCGTCATTGCGAGGGCCGTTAGGCCTGTGGCAATCCAGCTGCATGGCCAGCCCAATGGCCAGCCCCATGGATTGCCGCGTCGGGCAGATGCCCTCCTCGCAATGACAAAGTTGTAAAACCCCCGTCGGAGCGATCCGGCGGGGTTTTTGTTTGGGTGACGAGGTCGTCATTGCGAGCGGAGCGAAGCAATCCAGTCTTGCGTGCAAACACTATGGATTGCCGCGTCCCCTGAAACAAGTTCGGGTCCTCGCAATGACGATGGGCGTTGGAGGTGGCGCGCGATTTGCCAACGCACCGCCTACCAACGCGCTTGATAGTCGCATCCGCAACCACTAAGCATGCCCCAAGACAGTGTTTGAGAAGGGTTTGCGTTCGATGAAGACGGTGGCGATGAGAAAGATGTGGATTGCGGCGGGCGGCGTGTCTTTGGCGGTTGCGGCGAGCGCAGTGTCATTTGGCGTGTCAGCCAGCGCGCAGGACAATCGCGACATCGTCGTCACCGCTGCTGGCAATTCTATCGCCGCTGGTGTTGGCCGCGCACCGACCAGCTGGTTCCGGCGTGTGCCGTCCGTCATTCGCCCGCGCATCTCGCCCGATGGAACCAAGCTGGTCGTGCAGATGCAAAATCAGGGGCAGGCAGCGATTGGCTGGATCGACCTGTCCACCCCCAATGCACGCCCGACATTCTTTGCTGGCATGGGTGAGTTGCGTGACCCCGGTGACCGCACTGTTGCTGATTATTTCTGGGTCGGCAGCGGCACCATCGTCATGGATGTGCTGTTGCGCGATAATTATTTTGGCACACGCGGCGATGCGGGCCGCCTAGTTGCCTATGATGTCGCATCAGGACAGCAAACCCAGCTGGCTTGGGATGGCGCGGGCGGCAATGGCGGCGACGTCCTTCACATCAGCCACGACACTGGCCATATTCTAATTTCGCGCACTAATGCCGAAAACAGTCTGCCGGAAGTGATCGACGTCGATGTGCACACTGGGCGCTACACCATGGTACAACGCACCAACCCCGAAGTCAGCCAATGGGTTGCCGATGCCAACGGCGTTGTGCGATTAGGTGTCAGTGGCGACCGCGACAATGGCAAGACGCGCTTCATGTACCGGTCGAACGCGTCCCAAGCGTTCCACACTATTTCAAACGAGGCGGACCCAAGCTTTACTGGCGCGGGCCTCAACCCATTATGGATCAGCCCGGCCAGCGACAATGCCCTAGTCAGCGATAATAAAGATGGCTTTGCCAAAATATACCGCGTCAACCTCAGCACGCTGGCCTATAGCGCCCCCGTATTTCAGGTCGCAGGCTATGATGTTGATGGCATCGATACCAACTTTGGCGGACGATTGCCGATAGGCTTTACCGTTACCGAACAACGTCCGCGCACCGAGTGGACCAACCCTGCTTACCGCGAAATGCAGGTAGGGCTTGATGAAACATTTGGGGCTGGCAACACGACCATCGGGTCGAGCAATGCTGCCGAAACATTATTCGTCATCCATGTCGCGGCAACCAACACACCGGGCACCTATTATCTCTATAACACCGAAACAGGCCGAACGACCCTGATCGGCCAGCAGTGGGCGCATATCGGTGAAACCGAGATGAATCCGGTCACCGCGTTTCGCTATACCGCGAGCGACGGGGTCAGCATCGAAGCCATCGTCGCCAATCTCGCCGGCCGGCTCGAACGGGCGAGCCAGTTCAAGGCGGCGTTCGCCGGCCTCAGCCAGCCGGCGCTGGTGGCCGCCGCGGACGGCGAAATTCTCGGCGTCAGCCGCGGCCTCGCCGCGATCGAGCCCGAAAGCGCCCCCGGCGGTGTTGACCAGGCCAGCCAGCGGGACCGGCTCCTGCCATTCACTCG
>JBBTFY010000113.1:0-15154 GCA_038041635.1 Pseudomonadota bacterium | reverse complement strand
AGCGGGTGGAATGTCAGCGTCTCGTCAATTCCAGCCATATCTATCCTATCAACCGCCAATCGAGGCAAGGTGCGGGGTCGCGCCGCTATTGCCATTGGCCAGATCGTGCGACGCCGCTTTGGTCCCGACCAGCAAGGTGATGCGGTGGATCAGTTCGGCTTGCTGGTCATCGCGCTGCAAAAGGTCGCGCAAGTCGATGCCGCCATCGCCGAACAGGCATAGGTGGAGTTTGCCGCTCGCCGAAACGCGCAGACGGTTGCACGTGCTGCAAAAATCCTTGGCATAGGGGGCGATAATGCCGATGCGTCCCTTGGCGTCGGGGTGCGCATACTCGACCGCTGGGCCATCGCCCAGACTGCGCGCCCGGCGCGACCAGCCGCGCTGTTCCAGCCGATCAATCACGCTTTGCCCCGCCAAGTGGCGCGCGTCAAAAAACGCCGCATTATCGTTGGTGCGCATCACCTCGATAAAGCGCAGCGCCAGATCGCGCTCCGCCACAAAGTCGATGAAGTCATCAAGTTCGCTATCGTTGATGCCCTTCATCAACACGGTGTTGATTTTGATGCGCTCGAACCCCGCATCACGGCACGCCGCCACCCCGTCCAAGATTTCACCAAGGCGGTCATGGCCCGTGATTGTGTGGAATAGTTCGCTTTTTAGCGAATCCACGCTGATGTTGATGGCACGGAGGCCCGCGTCAAAATAGGCATGCGCGCGCTCCGCCAAGCGATACCCATTGGTGGTCATCGCCAGCCGCCGAATGCCGGGAACCCCCGATACCGCGCGGGCTATGGCGTCAAACTCTGGCCGGAGCGTCGGCTCGCCGCCCGTCAGCCGTATTTTCCACAGACCCAGCGCCGCAAAGCCGCGCACCAACCGTGTGATCTCGGCGACGCTGAGATTGCCGGGCGCGCCATGCGCCTTGCGATACCCATCGGGCAGACAATAGCTGCACCGGAAATTGCAAACGTCGGTGAGCGACAGGCGCAGATAGTCAAAGCGCCGACCATGCGGGTCAGCGAGTCGACTTGAGCCGCCCGCAACATCAATAAGGTCAAGGATTCTAGCCATCGCGCCTATTGCACCAATGCGCCGTCTGCGCCGCCTAGGGTAACGCCAGTGACGCCAGCAGCCGAAGCGAGCAGCGCGATATATTGGGCGACGGCGCGGCGGTAGCTGGCTTCCACAAGATAGTCGGCAATGCGCGGCTGCGCTATTTCGAAGGGATGAACGGTGAAGCGATCCCGGTGCCCATCATAATAGCGGCGGCAAGTTGCGGTATCGGCGGTGGGGATGCGGATTTCGCGTTCGAGCAATGCTTCGATTGCCGCGTCTTCGTCGGTCAGTGTTGCGCCGCTTTCATCGCAACGTTCAACGCTGACTACACCCGTTTTGGCGGCTTCGTCGAGCAAGAGCTGGCGGATGACCAGCGCTTCGGCGGCGGCGGCAAAAGCGGTTTCAACATCGGCGGACGGGTGGTTTTGTGCCTCTAATGCTATGATATTAAACGGTATTTCCATACCGCTTACGGTCACGGGGTCCAGCATCGTCATGCGCCCAGTCGCCGCGAACGGACGATCTGATAGCCGGGCCGCCAGATATAGCGCACTGGGGCCGACAGCATGTGGACAAGGCGGGTGAACGGAAACAGCAGCAAAATCGTCATTCCCAACAGCAAATGCGTCTTAAAGATGATGTGCGCGTCCGCGATAGACGCAGCAGCGTTCCCGCGAAAGGTAAAAATACCCTGTGCCCATGTCATGAATTTGACCATTTCGCCGCCATCAAGATGCGCAAAGGACAGCGGTATCGTCGCCAACCCCAGCGCGAGTTGCGTCCATAACAGGAGGATGACGAGATTGTCCGAGAAGCTGGATGCGGCGCGGACGCGCGCATCGAAAAAGCGGCGATGGACGAGCAGGCTCGCGCCGATAATGCCTGCCGTGCCTGCGATCCCGCCCGCCACAATCGCTAACATCTGTTTGGCGCTATGGCTGATGCCCAAAGCGTCGAATATCCAGATCGGGGTCAATAGCCCGCCAACATGACCGAAAAAGATGACGAGGACGCCGAGGTGAAACAGTACACTGCCCCACATAAGTTGCTTGCGGCGGAGCAGCTGGCTCGACCCCGCGCGCCAGCTATAGGGTTCACGGTCGTAGCGGATGACCGAACCGACGGCGAGCACGGCAAGCGCGATATAGGGATAGATGCCGAACAAGAGTTGGTGGAGATAATCAGACATGAGCGGTGCTCCTGTTTTTAACCGGTTCGGCGGCAAAACGCGCGACCATATCCGCGACCTGTGGGCACGCCGCATCTGTGTCGGGGGCGGCGGGCGCGTCGAACCGCACCTGCTCCTCCGCCCATTTGGCATCAAGCGCCTCCAGATCGTCGGGGTCTTCGGGTGGGGCTATACTTGAGGCAGCGGCTGCTGCGGCCTCGGCCTCCACCCCCGCCAGATCGCGCAATATCGCCAGCGGCGCAGCATAAAGCGGCTCGCGCCCTGACAAACGCTCGGCCAGCGCGGCAAAGATCAAACCCGGCTCAGCCAGCTCCTCGCGCGCTTGCTCAGGCTGCAATAGCGAGAGATATTCGAGGAACATCGGCAGATAGTCCGGCAGTTCCTTCGCTGAAATATCCAGCCCCTGTGCTGCATAGCGCGCCTGTAGATCAACCATCGCCTGTCCCCGGTCGCGGCTTTCGCCGTGGACATGCTCGAACAAATGCAGCGAGACGCTGCGGCCCCGGTCGAACAGGCCAACATAGCGTTCCTGAAGGTCGATGAGATCATCGGCGGCGAGGCTGTCCAACAGCGGCGCGAGCGATGCAATCTGTTCCGGGGTAAGCAGGCCGTCGGCGTTCAGCATAGCGGCGAGTTCGCTTGCGGCGGCGGCGAGGTTACGCGTCGGATAGCAGAGCAGGGCTGAGAGGATGCGGTAGGTCGTGCCATTTCGAAGCCCTCCCTCCTTTAGGGGGGAGGGCCTTGTGCTTTGGTCATTGCGAGCGACCGCAAGGGAGCGCGGCAATCCAGCTGCATGGCCAGCCTTCTGGATTGCTTCGTCGCTTCGTTCCTCGCAATGACGATGTCGGCTCAATCTCAATTCATCCTGATTCACGGGGGAGGATGCGAGGGGGGCCTTTTGAGTAATACTCATCACATCACCTCCGTCGGGGTTTGCAGGCGTTTTTTGGCCGGCGCACCAAACAGGTTGGTGTCGTTATTCCCGCCCGAACAGCCATTGCCAAAGCTAAAACCACAGCTGCCGCGCATGTCGAACATATCCTCGGCTTCCTCGCGGTGACCGGTCGGAATGACAAAGCGATCCTCATAATTGGCAATAGCCATGATGTGATACATTTCCTCAATCTGCGTTTGCGACAGGCCGACGCGCGCGGCAATGGATGGGTCAATCACCCCATCGACGGTCTTGGCACGCATATAGCTGCGCATGCCCAGCATCCGCTCAAGACAGGCGGCAACCGGCTCCTCGTCCCCTGCGGTGAGCAAATTAGCGAGATATTTGAGCGGGATGCGCAGCGAGCGAACATCGGGCATGCCGTCCTTTGCCGCGATCGAGCCAGCGCTTGCCGCCGCGCTGATCGGCGAGAGCGGCGGCACATACCAGACCATCGGGAGCGTGCGATATTCGGGGTGGAGCGGAAAGGCGACTTTCCATTCCATCGCCATTTTATAGACGGGCGAATGCCGCGCAGCCTCCAGCCACGCTTCGGGCACGCCATCGGCGCGGGCCTGTGCAATCACCGCTGGATTGTGCGGGTCGAGGAAAATGTCGCATTGTTCCTGATACAGATCCTGCGGGTCGGCGGTTGATGCGGCCGCCTCTATCCTGTCGGCATCATAGAGCATGACGCCAAGGTAACGGATGCGCCCGACGCAGGTTTCGCTGCAGACAGTCGGTTGCCCTGCCTCAATGCGTGGATAGCAGAAGGTGCATTTCTCGGACTTGCCGCTTTTCCAGTTGAAATAGATTTTCTTGTACGGACAGCCCGATACGCACATCCGCCAACCACGGCATTTTTCCTGATCAATCAGGACAATGCCATCCTCTTCGCGTTTGTAAATCGACCCGGAAGGGCAGGCGGCAACGCAAGTGGGGTTGAGGCAATGTTCGCACAGGCGCGGCAGATACATCATGAACGTATTTTCAAATTGGCCGTACATTTCCTTTTGCACGCCTTCGAAATTATAATCTTCGGAGCGTTTGGAAAACTCTCCTCCAAGGATTTCCTCCCAATTCGGGCCGCCCTCAATCTTCTCCATCCGCTTGCCGCTAATCAGCGAGCGCGGCCGTGCGGTCGGGAACGCCTTGCTTTCGGGTGCGCTTTGCAAATGCCCATAATCAAAGGTGAAGGGTTCGTAATAATCGTCGATCTCGGGCAGATCGGGGTTGGCAAACACCTTTGCCAGCAGCCGCCATTTGCCGCCCATGCGCGGACGGATGCTCCCCGAACGCAGCCGTTCCCAGCCGCCGTTCCAGCGATCCTGATTCTCCCAATCCTTGGGATAGCCAATGCCCGGTTTTGTCTCGACATTGTTGAACCAGGCATATTCCATGCCTTCGCGGCTGGTCCACACATTCTTGCACGTCACCGAACAGGTGTGACAGCCGATGCATTTGTCGAGGTTGAGGACCATGCCAATTTGTGCGCGGATTTTCATGATTGCGCCTCCAAAGCACTATGTCCATCTTCTAACGGTTCTTCGAGCCAATCGACCTTGGCCAATTTGCGGACGATGACATATTCGTCGCGGTTCGACCCGACGGTGCCATAATAGTTGAATCCGTAGCTTTGCTGGACATAGCCGCCGATCATGTGCGTCGGTTTGACGATGGCGCGGGTGACGCTGTTGTGGATGCCGCCACGTTGCCCGGTGAGCGGGCTGCCCGGCACATTCACAATTTTCTCCTGCGCATGATACATGAACAAGGTTCCGGTCTTCATCCGCTGTGACACGACAACGCGGGCGACCAGAGCGCCATTGCTGTTGAACGCCTCGACCCAGTCATTATCGACAAGGCCGGCGGTGGCGGCGTCATCCTCCGACATCCACACAATCGGGCCACCACGCGATAGTGTGAGCATCAACAGATTGTCGGTATAGGTCGAGTGGATGCCCCATTTTTGATGCGGGGTGATGAAATTGAGGATGACGTGTTTCTCTCCCGTCGCGCGGTCGAGCATCGGCTTCACCGCCTTTGTATCAATCGGCGGGCGATAGACGCACAGAGCCTCGCCAAAGGCGCGCATCCACAGATGGTCCTGATACAACTGTTGCCGCCCGGTGAGCGTGCGCCACGGAATCAGCTCGTGCACATTGGTGTATCCGGCGTTGTAGCAGACATGCTCGCTCTCAATCCCCGACCAGATCGGCGAGCTGATAATCTTGCGCGGCTGGGCCTGGATGTCGCGGAAACGGATTTTCTCATCTTCCTTGGGCAGCGCCAGATGCGCATGTTCGCGGCCCGTTTTTTCGGACAAAGCGACCCAAGATTTGACCGCCACTTCGCCATTGGTTTCGGGCGCGAGCATCAAAATGACCTCACACGCGTCGATGGCGGTTTCGATTTTGGCCATGCCCTTGGTCGGGCCGTCATCTGTGACGACACCGTTGAGTTCGCGCAATAACTGAACCTCGTGCCCGGTCTGCCAGCCGATGCCCTTGCCGCCATTGCCAAGCCTGTCGAGCAGCGGGCCGAGCGCGGTGAATTGTTTATACAGGTTCGGATAATCGCGTGTCACAAGCGCGACATTGGCCATGGTGACGCCGGGGATAGGCTCGGCCTCGCCCTTGCCCCAATCGGCGACATCGAACGGCTGCGCGATCTCGTTCGCGGTATCGTGGAGGATCGGCACCATCACGACATCCTGTTCAACCCCCAGCACTTCGGGCGCGATTTCGGAGAATTTCTTGGCCAGTCCCTTGTATATGTCCCAATCGCTGCGCGTTTCCCAAACGGGGTCAATCGCCGCCGACAGCGGGTGGATGAACGGGTGCATGTCCGACGTATTGAGATCGTCTTTTTCATACCAGCTGGCGGTCGGCAGGACGATGTCCGAATAAACGCAGGTCGTGGACATGCGAAAGTCGAGCGTGACGAGCAGGTCAAGTTTGCCGCGCGGCGCATCGTCATGCCACGCCACATCGTGCGGTTTCTGCCATTCCTGTTGATTTTGGCCCATCTCGCCCAAATCGTTGCCCTGCACGCCGTGCGCAGTGCCAAGCAAATGTTTGAGGAAATATTCATGCCCCTTGCCCGACGAACCGAGCAGGTTGGAGCGCCAGATGAACATGTTGCGCGGCCAGTTGGCGGGGTCGTCGGGGTCGATGCACGACAGTTCGAGCGCGCCAGATTTGAGGCCAGCAGCGACATAGTCCTTCGCCGCCATGCCCGATGCCAGAACCGCTTTGCCGACCTCTAGCGGGTTGGTTTTGAGCTGTGGCGCGGACGGCAACCAGCCCATCCGTTCGGCGCGGACATTATAGTCGATCAGCGAAGCATCCCAGTCGCCCGCAGGCGCGGTGGGGGAAAGGATTTCACTGACGTCGAGCGTCTCGTAGCGCCACTGGTCGGTGTGCGCGTAAAAGAAACTGGTCGAGTTCATCTGGCGCGGCGGGCGCGACCAATCGAGGCCGAACGCGAGCGGCAACCAGCCGGTTTGCGGGCGCAATTTTTCCTGCCCGACATAATGCGACCAGCCGCCGCCCGATTGCCCGACACAGCCGCACATCACCAACAGGTTGATGATGCCGCGATAGTTCATGTCCATATGATACCAATGGTTCAGCCCCGCGCCGAGGATGACCATCGACTTGCCATTGGTTTTTTCGGCATTGGTAGCAAATTCGCGCGCGACGGTGATGATCGCGTCCGCAGGAACCCCGCAAATACGCTCTGCCCACGCGGGGGTGTAAGGCTCGTTTGCTCCATAATCAGTGGCGACATTGCCGCCGCCAAGGCCCCGGTCGAGGCCGTAATTGGCGCACAGCAGGTCGAATACCGATGCGACCAGCGTCTTGCCCTCGGCCAGCGCCAATTGCCGCACCGGAACCCGGCGCAGCAGCACGTCGGCATGGTCGCTACCCTTGAAGTGATCATGTTCACGGTTGCCGAAATAGGGAAAGGCAACTTCGACGACATCGTCGCGGTCCTGTTCCAATATCGCGGTCAGCCGCAGCTTGGTTTCATTGCCCTTGCCGTCCTTTTCCTCAAGGTTCCATTTGCCCGCATCGCCCCAGCGGAACCCCGCCGAGCCGAGCGGCACGACGGCCTTGCCCGACACATCGTCGATCGCGACGCTTTTCCATTCGGGGTGATTTTTCTCGCCAAGTGCACCCTTGAAATCGGACGCGCGCAGCAGGCGTTCGGGAACGTAGGAGCCGTCTTTCTCTACCAAGCGCACCAGCATCGGCATGTCCGAATATTTGCGGCAATAATCCTCGAAATAGGGAGTCTGGCGATCGAGATGATATTCGCGCAAGATGACGTGGCCCATCGCCATCGCCAGCGCGGCGTCGGTGCCCGCCGTTGGATTCAGCCAGATGTCGGCGAACTTGGTTGCCTCGGCATAATCGGGCGAGACGACCGCAACCTTTGCCCCGCGATAGCGCGCCTCGGTCATGAAATGCGCGTCGGGGGTGCGGGTTTGCGGGACATTCGATCCCCACAGCATCAAGAATCCACTATTATACCAATCGGCGCTTTCGGGCACGTCGGTCTGTTCGCCCCATGTCATCGGGCTGGCTGGCGGCAGGTCGCAATACCAGTCGTAAAAGGACATGCAGGTGCCGCCCAGCAACGACAGATAGCGCGATCCCGCAGCATAGCTGACCATCGACATCGCCGGGATGGGCGAGAAACCGATAATGCGGTCGGGGCCATGGGTTTTGGCGGTATAAGCGTTGGCGGCGGCGATAATCTCGTTCACCTCGTCCCACGCGGCGCGAACAAAACCGCCGTGCCCGCGAATGCCGATATAGCTTTGCCGCTTGGCGTCATCTTCGACAATCGACGCCCAAGCCGCAACGGGGGTTAGCGTTTCGCGCGCCGTACGCCACAATCGCACAAGACGCGAGCGGACAAGGGGGTATTTTACGCGCTGCGCCGAATAGATATACCATGAGTAACTCGCGCCGCGCGGGCAGCCACGCGGTTCGTGGTTGGGTAGATCGGGCCGGGTGCGTGGATAGTCGGTTTGCTGCGTCTCCCACGTGATAATCCCGCCCTTGACGTAGATCTTCCACGAACAGGATCCGGTGCAATTAACGCCGTGGGTCGAGCGGACAATCTTGTCATGCTGCCAGCGTTTACGATAGCCTTCCTCCCAATCGCGCGCTTCACCCGTGGTGACGCCGTGGCCATCGGCAAAGCTTTCCTTAGCCTGGGTGAAAAAGGTCAGGCGATCGAGAAGGTGGCTCATGCGCCTGCTCCTGGTACAAGGTTGAGGGGTGCGGCGGGAGCATGGCCCCGTTCAATAGCGTGGAGCAGGCCGCCGCGCCTTGTATAAACGAACCATGTCAGCGCGGCGCAGCTGGCGTAGAAGGCAACGAAGCCCCACAGCGCCGCCATCGGTGATCCGGTCGCCGCAATCGAGCTGCCGAAGCTTTTGGGGATGAAGAATGCCCCATAAGCCGCGATGGCAGAGGTGAAGCCGATAATCGCCGCCGATTCCTTTTCGGACTGCCGCCGTAGCCCTTCAGCATCAAGATGCGGCATCAGGCGCGGCATTTCACTGCGCATGATGACGGGGATCATCTGGAAGGTCGAGGCATTACCGACCCCGGTGACAAAGAACATGAAGATGAACATGCTAAGGAAGCCATTCCAGTTATGCACCGACAGGAAATGCATCACACCGCCTGCGCCGACCATCATGAACACGAACACCCAAAAGGTGACGCGCCCGCCGCCCCATTTGTCCGACACCCATCCCGTCGCCGCGCGGCTCAATGCCCCGACCAATGGCCCAAGAAAGACATATTGCAGGACGTTGACGTCCGGGAACTGGCTCTTTGCCAGCAAGGGCAGCCCGGCCGAAAAGCCGATGAACGAGCCGAAGGTTCCGGTGTAAAGCCAGCTCATAATCCAGTTATGACGGCGCTGGAATATCACCGATTGATCGGCAAAGCTCGCCTTGGCATCGGCGATGTCATTCATCCCGAACCAGGCGAGTATGCCCGATGCAATGATGAACGGGACCCAGATGAAGCCAGCGTTTTGCAGCCATAATTGGCCGCCCTCGCTGCTGGTTACTGGTGCGCCGCCCATCGCACCAAACACACTGGCGGTGATGACAATCGGCACGACGAATTGCATCACCGACACGCCGAGGTTGCCAAGCCCCGCGTTGAGCGCGAGCGCATTGCCCTTGCGTGCCTTGGGGAAAAAGAAGCCAATGTTCGACATCGAGCTGGCGAAATTACCGCCGCCAAAGCCGCACAGCAGCGCCAGCACGAGGAAGATAACATAGGGCGTATTGGGATCCTGCACCGCATAGCCAATCCCGAACGCAGGGATCAGCAGCGAGAAGGTGGACAGCGTCGTCCACAGCCGCCCGCCGAATATCGGCACCATGAAGCTGTAGAATATCCGCAACGTAGCCCCCGACAGGCCGGGCAATGCAGCGAGCCAGAACAGTTGATTGGTCGTGTAATCGAACCCGATCAGCGGCAGCTTTGCGACCACCATCGACCACACCATCCACACCGAGAAAGCGAGGAGCAGCGCGGGGATCGAGATGAACAAATTGCGCCGGGCAATCTTCTCGCCCTTCTCGGCCCAGAATTGCGCATCCTCGGGGTGCCAATCCTCCAGCGTCTTGGTCGGCGCTGGATGATGCACATCGGCATCGTGCAGATCGACCAATTCGGGGAATTGCGGCAAGCTACGCGCATCAATCCCGCTCGCCTTTTGCTCCATCTGGCGGACCGCGAAGTGCATCCACGCCAGCGCAACCGCGACAAGCGCAAACAGCACCATGAAACAGCTGGTCCAGATGCCGGTCAGATCGCTGACCGCGCCAAACACGATGGGGAGCACAAAGCCGCCAAGGCCGCCAACCAGGCCGACAAGGCCGCCGACCGACCCGACATAGCCGGGATAATAAACGGGGATATGTTTATACACCGCCGCCTTGCCCAGCGACATGAAGAAGCCGAGTATGAACACGGTGATGACGAACGGGACGAGGCCCATCGAGGTGGTAAAGGCGATGTCGCCCTTGACCCCATGGATGACATAATCGGTCGCGGGATATGACAGCATGAACAGGCACAGCATCGACACGCCGAACGTCGCATACATGATTTTGCGCGCGCCATATTTGTCCGACAGCATGCCGCCATAAGCGCGAAACAGGCTGGCCGAGAGGGAGAAGGTGGCGGCGAGCATCCCCGCAACCTTCACATCGACGCCGTAAACCCCCATCATATATTTGGGCAGCCACAGCGCCAGCGCGACGAACGCACCGAAAACAAAGAAATAATAGAGTGAAAAACGCCACACTTGTTGATGCTTGAGCGGTTCCAATTGTTGACGCAGCGTCAGCGGCTTTTCGCCCGAGATACGCCGTGCGGCCAGTTGCGGGTCATCCTTTGCGAGTATAAAAAACAGCACAGCGGTAACGGCGAGCACCACGGCCCATATTTGCGCCACCACCATCCAACCGAACGCCACCATGATGAACGGCGCAACGAACTTTGTCAGCGCCGCGCCGACATTGCCCATGCCGAAGATGCCGAGCGCGGTGCCCTGTTTTTCGGGCGGGAACCATTTGGAGACATAGGCGATGCCGACCGCAAAGCCGCCGCCCGCAAGGCCAAGCCCCAACGCCGCAACCAGCATCAGGCCATAGCTGTCGGCCATCGACAATAGGAATGCCGAGAGCGCCGACGCCAGCATCGTCAGCGGGAACACCAGCCGACCACCATATTGATCGGTCCATACACCAAGGAACACCCGAACCAGCGAGCCCGACAATATCGGCGTTCCGACCAACAGCCCGAACTGGGTATCGTTCAACCCCAAGTCGGCCTTTATCTGGATGCCGATGATGGCGAATATGGTCCACACCGCAAAACAGATGGTGAAGGCAAAGGTGCTAAGCCCCAATGCCCAATTTTGCTGTGGTGATGTTGCGATAGACGGTGTCGACATGACGGTACCCCCTGAGACTAGTGTCTGGTTGAAGTAATCCATGCGCGCTTGTGCCCGCAACAATTTGATTTGGGTCAATCATTTAGGGGATAGCAGGGCCAATTGCAGCCGCGCCTGATGTGGTTTGGATGACGGCGCACATAATGTTGCATGAGCGATTGATACACATCAATTCATCGCCTAGACCCTCATTTTACGAACCGTGAAACCGCCCCATGAGAGTGAATGATGCGCCCAAGCGAACGTCCCGAAATTGCCCGCCTGCCGCTGTTCGCCGAGATGGACGAGGCAAAGCGGGCGCGCATCTTTTCCGGGTCATTCCTACAGGTATTTCCGCCGCAGCTGACGTTGTTCGAAGTGGGCGACCGCGCCGATTTCCTGCACATACTGGTCGATGGGCTGGTCGAACTGTTCACCAGCAACGACGGCCGCGACACGACGATGGCGATTGTCCACCCTGTGCGCAGTTTCATCCTGGCGGCGGTGATAACCGACATGCCCTATCTGATGTCGGCGCGGACGCTGGGGTCGTCGCGCATCATGATGATCCCGCGTCAGTTATTGCAAGATGTCATCCGGGATGATTGCGCGTTGATGCAGGCGACGATGCGCGAACTGGCAATGGCGTACCGCGACACGGTGCGCGCGCTGACCGATATGAAGCTGCGCCAATCGGCCGAGCGGCTGGGCAACCATCTGTTGATCGAGAGCGCGCGGGTGGGGCGCGACAGCTTTCAGTTACGCAGTGAAAAACGGCTGCTCGCGTCGCTATTGGGGATGACACCCGAAAATCTGTCGCGGGCGTTCGGGGCGCTGGCGCGGCACGGCGTGATCGTCGAGGGAGCGACGGTACGGATAGCGGACCGCGCGGCGCTCATTGCCTTTTCGCGGCCCGACCCGGTTGTGGATGTTTAGAAACGCGCCTCTAGTGAGAGCCAGACCTTGTCAGTATCGGTGGCAAAACTTTGTGCGTCATAATGCGCGCATTTGACGCTGGCGCTGATCCCGCGCGCGCGCGGGACGCTCAGGCTCGCGCCCCATTCATGCCCGTAATTGGCTGAACCACGCGCGGCGTTAAAGTCGTGCCACATCACCCGCGCGGTCATGCCTGGAACGCCCGCAACATTGGGCAGACGCCATGTCGCATCGACATAAAGGTCGCGCAGGCCATCGGCGGGGGTGGTCAAAAACTTGTCAGCCCAGCCGTTGAAGGCATGGAGCGTCGCCAATGGCGTTTGCAGCGCGGTGGTGCCGTCGCCCGACAGGCGTTCATAGCCCATACGCGCGCCGACACGCCCGGCGGTTACACCCGGTTCGAGCAGCAGATAGTCGTGACCGAAATTGCGCGGGTTGAGGCCATAATCGCTTTGATGCGCATATTCCGCCGCGTAGGTCAGCTTGACCCCGTGCCCGACCGCCTGTTCGCCGCTGAACCGCACACCGATGGTACGCGACGACATGGCGGAAGACGCCGGAATGTCGAGCCAATAGCCATAGCCGACCAAAGTGCCAACAGGGGCCAGCGTAGCCGACACGCGCGCCATGTGGATGTCGTTGTTCCGCCAGATGCCCTGCGCCGAATCCGGCCCGAAGATGCTGTTGACCCGCCAGCTGTGGACATAGTCTGCGGTGACTTGCGGCACGGGCCGCGCGGTGACTCGAATGGCGTCGAGCGTCTGGTCGTTCTGCCGCCAGCCGACAGAGCCGACCCAGCGTTGATTGTCGAAATTGACGGCCTGACGACCTAGCGTCGCGTCCAATTGCGCGATGGGACGAAAACGGACGAACGCCTGGTTGAGCAGCACGTCGCTGGGGTCAGCAACCACCGGAAAAGCGGTGCGGCCAGTCACGGTGTCATTATAGTGCGCGGGGCCGATGCGGGCGATGGCTTCGCCCTCCACCAGTGCGCTCAGGCCATGCCATTCGGCGGTGCGCAACCCAGCGCGGATGCGCAGCGTTGAGGCGGTCGCGTCGCGCGCGAAGCCAGCCTGATCGACCAGTTCCAGCCGATAGCGAATATCGGCATAGGGGGTGATCGCTTTGGCCGCAGGTGCCGATACAGGCGGTGCGGCGGGCGCGACCGCCTGCGCAAACGTGGGCGTGGACAGGCATAGCGCCAGCATGGGCGCGAGGCTGAGGGTGGAAATGCTGCGTTGCTTGATCATCATGCGCAGCGCATTCGGCTCGAACCACAGTGCCGTCTTTGATATTAGTCAAATCAATTGAGAAATATCAACCTACCCCTTACACTCACTTCATCCTAAGGATTGGCGATGCAAAAAAACCAAAACTCATGGCCTGCCCTGTTGCTCGCATCACCACATCGCTTGCTGTTTTTGACTGGTGTCGCGCAGATGATGATGATGATCTTGTGGTGGCTGTTTGCGTTGATGGACACATATACGGGCACGGGCACGGGCGCTGGAATATTGATTCAAACAGACCTGCCGCCGGGTATTCTACACGGCCAAATCATGCTGTTTTTGCTGTTGCCGCCGTTCCTGTTCGGGTTTCTACTGACTGTATTTCCGCGCTGGATGGGGTATGACGATTTCAGCGTCCGCCTCTTTAGCCCTGTCGGCATAGCATTCGCACTCAGCGGATTTAGCGTAACCGTCGGAATTTGGTCGGGCAACACGCCGATGATACGCGCGGCATTTGTGCTTGGCATGATCGGTTGGGCCTATGCGCTGATCCTGCTGGCTGGGACAATATTACGTAACTGGCGCGATTCAAAACCCGTCTGCTGGCACGCCATTTCAGCATGGGTGGCGCTGACATTCGGACTGGTCGGCGCTGGTGGCACGGCATATTTTCTGTTCACAGGGGATGGTCAGCTTATACCCATTGTCGCGCGGATGGGCACATTTGCATTCATGGTACCATTGTTTGCGACCGTAATGCACCGCATGCTGCCTTTTTTTGCCAGCATGGTCGTCGCCGACTATGTGCGCTGGCGCCCCGACTGGCTGTTGCTGGCGCTGTGGATTTTATTATTGCTCTACCTTGGCGCTGATTTGGCTCAAAATATTCCCATGCTGGCTGGCACATCATTAACGTTGGCTGCACTGTTCTTTGTGATGCTGGCGAAGTGGATGCCACGCGCGCTTGCACCCGGATTGCTGTGGGCACTGGTGGTCGGTGTAGCATGGCAACCCATAGCATTTTTGTTACTAAGTGCCCAGGCAATGGGCTTCGCGCTTGGCCGCGCACCGTTGCATGCCCTGTATGTTGGCTTTGCCTGTTCATTACTTATCGCCATGGTCACGCGCGTGACATACGGACATTCTGGACGCTCGCTTAGCATGCCCGCAGTCGGATGGGTCGCGTTGATCGGGATCCAAATCGCCGCAGCGCTCAGAATTGCAGCAGGAGTAATGGGTGAATCAGGGTATATATTGATCGCCGCAGCCGCGATATTGGCCATTGCCCTTTGTCCGTGGACGATTCACTGTGCATATATTTATGTCACGCGCCGTCGCGACGGCAAAGCTGGATAATCCCATATTTTGGCTGGACAGTAGGGCGTGGCCACCCCTATAGGCGCGGCTCGCAAATGCTGGGCCGTATGTCCTGCACATGTGCGCCCGGGTAGCTCAGGGGTAGAGCAGCGGATTGAAAATCCGCGTGTCGGTGGTTCAAATCCGCCCCCGGGCACCACTATACAACGTAAAATGATCTTCTTCTGACGTTCAGGCGCCAAGCGCCTTGGCGGCACGCAGCCTGCGCTCCCGTCGTTGATGCTCGCGCCCAAAGTAGACACCAAGAACGGGATTCGCGTTTTAGGTTTGGTTGATACGACGCACGGGGGAAACAACGGCCGCCTGCGGCTTACAGAGCTGTGGTATCAACGATACACAGTTGTTGTTTCCGCCCTCGTCATTGCGAGGAATGAAATGACGAAGCAATCCAGATGCGTTGGCATAGTCTGGATTGCCGCGTCGGGCGAATGCCCTCCTCGCAATGACGGAAGA
>JBBTFY010000112.1:17366-19281 GCA_038041635.1 Pseudomonadota bacterium | reverse complement strand
CTCTTCATTTTTTAACAATAGTGCCTGATTGAGGTAGTAACCCCCTCTCCCCGGCCGTCTACCCTGAAGGGGAGAGGGAGATAGTAATGACCAGACCACGCGTGCTCATATCCGACCAGATGGACCCCAATGCCGAGGCGATTTTCCACGACCGAGGCTGTGACGTCGATGTCATCACCGGCAAAACGCCCGAAGAGCTCGCCGCTATCATCGGTCAATATGACGGCCTCGCCATCCGCTCCTCGACCAAGGTGACGCAGGCCATATTGGACGCGGCGACCAACCTTAAAGTCATTGGCCGCGCCGGCATCGGCGTTGATAATGTCGATATTCCGGCCGCATCAGCCAAGGGCGTGGTGGTGATGAACACCCCGTTCGGCAACAGCATCACCACGGCGGAACATGCCATCGCGCTGATGTTCGCGCTGGCGCGGCAATTGCCCGAAGCCGACGCATCGACACAGGCCGGCAAGTGGGAAAAGAACCGCTTCATGGGGGTCGAAGTGACCGGCAAGACGCTGGGCCTGATTGGTGCGGGCAATATCGGCAGCATCGTCGCCACCCGCGCGCTGGGGCTGAAGATGAAAGTCATCGCCTATGACCCATTCCTGACCCCCGAACGCGCGATTGAAATGGGCGTCGAGAAGGTCGAGATTGACGCGTTGCTAGGCCGCGCCGATTTCATCACGCTGCACACCCCGTTGACCGACCAGACGCGGGGTATTTTGAGCCGTGAAAACTTGGCCAAAACCAAGCGCGGTGTGCGGATCATCAATTGCGCACGCGGCGGATTGATTGACGAAGCAGCGCTCAAAGACGCGCTCGACAGCGGCCATGTTGCGGGCGCGGCGCTCGATGTATTCCAAAGCGAACCCGCCAAGGAATCGCCGCTGTTTGGCACGCCGAACTTTATCTGCACCCCGCATCTGGGCGCTTCGACCAACGAGGCACAGGTCAATGTTGCCCTGCAGGTCGCCGAACAAATGGCCGATTATCTGGTCAATGGCGGTGTCACCAACGCGCTCAACATGCCCAGCCTATCTGCCGAAGAAGCGCCAAAGCTGAAACCCTATATGGCGCTGGCGGAGCGGCTGGGCAGTCTGGTCGGGCAGTTGGCGCACGACAATCTGACCCAGATTTCGATCGAGGTCGAGGGTGCGGCCGCCGCGCTCAACATCAAACCAATGACCGGCGCGGTGCTGGCGGGGCTGATGCGGCGCTATTCGGACACGGTCAATATGGTCAATGCGCCCTATCTCGCCAAGGAACGCGGGCTGGACGTGCGCGAAGTCCGCCACGACCGCGAGGGTGATTACCACACATTGCTGCGCGTTACCGTCAATACCGCTGGCGGTGAACGGTCGGTTGCGGGAACATTGTTCGGCAATGCGTCCCCGCGTCTTGTCGAGCTGTTCGGGGTCAAGGTCGAGGCGGACTTGGTTGGCGATATGCTGTATATCGTCAACGAGGACGCGCCGGGTTTCATCGGTCGGCTGGGTTCGACATTGGGCGAAGCACAGGTCAATATCGGCACATTTCACCTTGGCCGACAAGAAGCAGGCGGGGTCGCGGTGCTGCTTTTGTCCGTCGATACGCCCGTGCTACTCCCCGTGCTCGACACCATCCGAGCGCTGCCCGGTGTGAAGCGGGCGATGGCGCTCAAGTTTTGATGTGCTAGGGTAGAGAGATGACCGCGTCGCTGCTCCCCACCGGTTTTCGAGACCGCTTGCCACCCGAAGCCGACGCGTCGGCTCGGCTGGTGCGGTGCATTCTCGATACCGCTGCCAGCTATGGCTATGAGCGGGTGCAGGCGCCGCTCGCGGAATATGAGGCGAGCCTCACCGCCGCGCTAGGGACATCAAGCCGCGACCTGCTGCGCTTTGTTGATCCGGTGTCGGGCGAAACAATGGCAGTG
>JBBTFY010000112.1:17006-17356 GCA_038041635.1 Pseudomonadota bacterium | reverse complement strand
GAATTGCCCGCGCACAGATGGCGCACCATCCGCGTCCCGTGCGCTTGTCCTATGGCGGGCCGGTCGTCAAACTGCGCGCCACCCAATTGCGGCCAGAACGCGAGATGTTACAGGTCGGCGCAGAGCTGATCGGGCTGGACAGCGTCACGGCGGCGAGCGAGGTTATCACTGTCGCCATAGAGGCGCTGAAGGCGGCGGGCGTCACCGCGATCACCCTCGATTTGACCATGCCCGACTGCATCGACACACTGGCCCCGACGGGTGACCTGGATGCTATAAAGGCAGCGCTTGATGCCAAGGATGTCGCTGCTGTGCCCGCATCGCTTGCTCCGCTCATTGCCGCTGCGGGA
>JBBTFY010000112.1:0-16996 GCA_038041635.1 Pseudomonadota bacterium | reverse complement strand
CATGGCCCGCAGCTTTGCGTAGAGCGTGCACCTCTCGATGCCAAGGATGTCGCCGCTATGCCACCGTCGCTCGCGCCGCTGATTGCCGCTGCGGGACCGGCCGATGAGGCTGTTGCGCGGCTCAAAGCCTTTGATGTGGGCGGTAAACTCACCCAGCGGATTGCCGCGTTGGAGGTAATTATTGCCGCGCTACCGGGTGATGTTGCGGTTACGCTTGACCCCACCGAACGGCATGGGTTTGAATATCAGACCTGGCTTGGCTTTTCGCTGTTTTGTGCGACGGCATCGGGCGAGATTGGGCGCGGCGGTACCTATCGCATCGGCGCTGAGCCAGCCGTCGGCTTTTCCGCGTATATCGACCCCTTAATCGACGCAGGGCTGGCGCAAAGTGAACGGCGGCGACTGTTCCTGCCGATGGGCACTGCCGCCGAAGTCGGCACATCGCTGCGTGCGGCGGGCTTGGTGACGGTGGCGGCACTGACCGAAAACGACACGGCGCAGGCGCAGATCTGTACACACTGGCTCGACGGCACTACTCCGGCAGCGTGTTGAGCGCATGGCTGCTCCTTAGCGCTGGCCCGTGACGCGGCGCATAATTGCCTCAATCGCAGCATTCCCCGCATAGCCTGTATTACCAAAGTCGATATTGATCGACATGTGCGTCCCCTCCATGGGCAGCCGCTGCACCATTGCGCCGCCGTTGGTGAGGGCGGTAGCAAAGGCGGTGGATTGCGCCACGCTATCATCGCGATCATTGTCATGGATGATCAGCCATGACGGCACATCGCGCCCGCCGGCATAGGTAATCGGCGAAAGCGCGCGCTGCCGCGCGGGGTCGGTGCCAAAGGCTGGTTCATAAATACGCTGTGCCAAGAATCGCGCAGCGGCCATCTGGCGCACAACATCATAGCCCGCTCCGTCGAGCAATATCGTACCTTGTATGGCGGCAAAATCAGCACCGAGCAGCCTGTCATCGGTTGACAGCAAAGCCGCCAAATGCGCACCCGCGCTGTGCCCGAACAGCAATATACGGTCGGGGTCGAACCCCAAATGCGCGGCATCACGACGCAATGCGACAATCGCCGCCGCAATATCTTGGGCCTGTGTTTCCACCGATGCTTCGGGAAGCAAGCGATAGCCAATCGACGCAAAGGCCCAGCCATGCGCACGGAACCAAGCCGGTTTGGCTGCCACCATGGACTGATCGCCCAAACGCCATCCGCCGCCATGGATGAAGATGGCCAGCGGTGGACGTTGGCCGTTGGCCTCGACCATTGCCGTCGCAGGCGCCGCATAGTAATCGACCGTCTGCGACGATGCCGTGCCATAGCGAACAATATTATCCGGTGCGATGCTGCTGCGACGGTCAGCCGTCGCTTGCTCCCTACCACCGCGCGCCCGGCGTTGTTGCGCCCATATCGATTGATCGGCACCATAGGGGGTGGGGCCATAAAATGGCAGCGCAGTTGACAACAAAACGAACAGGGTCAGCATCAAAATATCCTACATAGGCGAACACATAACCACGCAAAGCTAGTAAAGGTTTGTCGCAAAAATTTGTTACGCGGCCCACCTAGCAAAATGCTTTAGTTGACTGGACGCAAGCGGCCCGTCGTCCTAACAGCAGCATCGCCGGATAGATGGTTCGGAAACTGGTCTGCTGGGAAATTTTACACATGGGAAACGTAGCGGTCATCGGGGCGCAATGGGGCGACGAGGGCAAGGGTAAGATTGTCGATTGGCTCGCCAGCCGCGCCGACGCGGTTGTGCGCTTTCAGGGCGGGCATAATGCCGGGCACACTTTAGTCGTCGGCGACAATGTCTATAAATTGTCACTGCTGCCATCGGGGATTGTCACCGGAACGCTGTCGATCATCGGCAATGGCGTTGTGCTCGACCCATGGGCTTTGCGTGATGAAATCAGCAGATTGCGCGCGCAGGGCATCGCCATCCACGCTGACAATTTTGCGATTGCCGACAATTGTGCGCTCATCCTGCCGTTCCACCGCGACCTCGATGCCCTGCGCGAAACGGCGGCGGGCAGCGGCAAGATCGGCACCACCGGACGCGGTATCGGCCCCGCCTATGAAGACAAGGTTGGACGCCGCGCGATCCGCGTGTGCGACCTTGCCCACCTCGACAAGCTCGACCCTCAGCTCGACCGGCTTTGCGCACATCATGATGCATTACGCGCCGGATTTGGCGAGCCGCCGATTGACCGCGCGCGGCTCCTCGCGGACTTGGCCGAAATCGCCGACTATGTCCTCGAATATGCACAACCCGTGTGGAAGCGCCTGAAAAAAGTGCGCAAAGCGGGCGCGAAGATTTTGTTCGAGGGCGCACAAGGCGTACTGCTCGACATCGACCATGGCACCTACCCGTTCGTCACCAGCAGCAACACCGTCAGCGGCACGGCGGCGAGCGGATCTGGCCTTGGCCCCAGCGCCATCGGTTTTGTGCTGGGCATCGCCAAAGCCTATACTACCCGCGTTGGCAGCGGCCCTTTCCCGACCGAGTTAGATGACGAGATTGGCCAGGCGCTGGGAGAGCGCGGCCACGAGTTTGGCACGGTCACCGGGCGCAAGCGGCGGTGCGGCTGGTTCGACGCGGTGCTGGTGCGCCAAGCGTGTGCGGTGGCGGGCATCACCGGCATCGCGCTGACCAAGGTTGACGTGCTCGACGGGTTCGAGACGATCCGCATCTGCACCGGATACCGGCTGAACGGCAAAATCCTCGATTACTTCCCCGCTCACGCCGCCGATCAAGCGGCGGTCGAGCCGATATATGAGGAGATGCCAGGCTGGCAGGAGACGACGGCGGGCGCACGCAGCTATGCCGATTTACCCGCGCAAGCGATTAAATATATCAGCCGCGTGCAGGAGCTTATCGAAACGCCGATTGCGCTGGTTTCAACCAGCCCGCAGCGCGAAGACACCATCCTGATCCGCGATCCGTTTAGCGATTAGGGGGCTTTACTTTGCAGGGGATGGTGGCAGGTTGCGAGGTATGAAAATAACATCGCTCACCGTCGCCAGCGCCATCGCGCTGTTCAGCAGCACCGCTATTGCCAATACGCCGGTTCCACCGCTTGAGCGATTGACTGGGCTCAGCATTGGGGAGTTACAGGACGGGTTGGTTCTAGGCGGCCTCAGCAGCGAGGAAATCGTGCGCCTCTATATCGACCGGATGCACGCCATCGACGATACTGGGCACACCATCAATGCGGTGATCGCACTCTATCCCGATGCACTCGAAACCGCTCGCACGCTCGACGCCGAACGTGCGGCAGGGCATGTGCGTGGCACCCTTCATGGCATCCCGATTGTCATCAAGGATAATATAGAGGCCGATGGCGCGCTCGCTACAACTGCCGGATCGTTGGCACTCGCCGACAATGTCACGGGTCGCGATTCGCCGCTAGTGGCGCGGTTGCGCAATGCAGGGGCGATCATTCTGGGCCGCACCAATTTGAGCGAATGGGCAAACTTCCGCTCGAACAGTTCGACCAGTGGGTGGAGCGCGATGTGGGGGCTGACCCGCAATCCGCACAGCCTCGATCGCTCGGCCTGCGGCTCGTCATCGGGCAGCGGCGCAGCAGTCGCGGCCAGCCTTGCCGCCGCCGCCATCGGCACCGAAACCGATGGGTCGATTGTCTGCCCAGCCGGAACCAATGGCATTGTTGGCTTCAAACCGACGCTGGGCCTCGTCAGCCGCCGCTACATCGTACCGATCAGCCATAGTCAGGATACCGCAGGACCAATGACGCATAATGTGCGCGACGCCGCGCTCATCCTATCGGTAATTGCAGGCACCGACCCGCAGGACGAAGCGACGGCGGAGGCTGATGCGCGGCGCAGTGATTATGCCGCATCGCTCTCACCCAGCGGCCTGCGCGGACAACGCATCGGCGTGATGCGCGACAGGGTAGGGAACAATCCTGCTGTGCTTGCCTTGCTCGACCAAGCGGTAGCGGTGCTGCGCACGCAAGGCGCAACCATCGTCGATATTGCCGACAGCGGCATAGACGATGATACGCTTGGCGAGGCCGAGTTTGCGGTGCTGCTGACCGAGTTTAAGGCCGACCTCAACGCCTATCTGGCTGGGATACCGTTTCGAACCCCGCGCACACCAATCACTTTGGCCCAGCTTATCGCCTTTAACCGCGCAGAGCCGCGCGAGATGCAGTGGTTCGGACAAGAGACATTCGAGCGCGCCGAAGCGACAACAGGCACAAGTGACGAGGCCTATCAAACCGCGCTTGCTACCGCGCAAAGGCTGGCGGGGGCGGACGGTATCGACCGATTGCGCCTCGACTATCATGTCGATCTGTTGTTGGGCGTCACAAACGGCCCCGCATGGGCCATAGACCTCGTCAATGGTGACAATTATGGCGGGCCGGGATCGGCAACCCTCCCGGCAGTCGCTGGATACCCGCATTTAACGGTGCCGATGGGTGCCATTCACGGCCTGCCTATCGGGCTTAGTTTTATCGGAACGCGGTGGGACGATGCGCGGGTACTAAACGCTGGATATGCCTATGAACAGGCTAGCCACGCAATGGTTAGTCCGGCCTATCAAGCCGCGATTGCGCCCTAGCCGCTAACCTGTCCCGGCGTGTTGACGCCCATCGAGGTGAGGTAGCGTTTCACATTGCGCGCGGCCTGACGCAGCCGCTGTTCATTTTCGACCATCGCGATGCGAACGAACCCTTCGCCTTCCTCGCCATAGCCAACCCCGGCCGCGACAGCGACGCCAGCGTGGGTGAGGAGTTGCTTGGAAAACTCCAGGCTGCCCAGATGCGCTAGAGCAGGGGGCATCGGCGCCCAAGCGAACATGCTGGCGCGCGGCGGCGGAATGTCCCATCCGGCGCGGCCAAAGCTTTCGACCAGCACGTCGCGGCGTTTGTGATAAAGTAATCTGTTCTGTTCGACAATGTCCTGCGGGCCGTTGAGTGCGGCACAGGCCGCCGCTTGAATCGGCGTGAACGCGCCATAATCGAGATAGGATTTCACCCGCGTCATCGCCGCGATCAATTGCCTGTTGCCGACCGCAAAACCCATCCGCCACCCAGCCATCGAATAGGTTTTGGACAGCGAGGTAAACTCGACCGCCACATCCTTTGCCCCCTTTACCTGAAGGATAGAGGGGGTGGGGTTCCCGTCGAAATAGAGTTCGGAATAGGCAAGATCGGATATAATCCAGACCTTATTGTCCTTTGCCCACGCGACCAGCCGTTCATAAAAAGCCAGATCGACCGTCTCCGCCGTTGGATTGGACGGGTAATTGACGACGAGGATCGACGGGCGCGGCACGGTGAAGGCCATCGCCCGTTCGAGCGCCTCGAAATAGCGCTCATCGGGCGTGGTCGGCACGCTGCGGATCGTTGCCCCGGCGATGATGAAACCAAAGGTGTGGATCGGGTAGCTGGGGTTGGGCGCGAGCACCACATCGCCCGGCGCGGTAATCGCGGTGGCAAGGCTGGCCAGACCTTCCTTCGACCCCATCGTCACCACGACTTCGCTCTCTGGATCGACATCAACGCCAAAGCGGCGGCCATAATAATTGGCCTGTGCCTTGCGAAGTCCCGGTATGCCGCGCGACGCCGAATAGCCGTGCGAGTCAGGTTTGCGCGCTACTTCGCACAATTTCTCGATGACGTGCTGCGGTGGCGGCAGGTCGGGATTGCCCATGCCAAGGTCGATAATGTCCTCTCCCCGCGCCCGCGCGGCGGCCCGCATCGCGTTGACTTCGGCGATGACATAGGGCGGCAGGCGCTTAATGCGGTAGAACTCTTCGGACATGGACGCTTTCACAATCGGTGCTAAATGGAATGACGACTGCCCGTTGATACTGCAAATGTCCAATCGAGGGAATGACCGATGTCTGATGAACCGTATAAAATCTGGCAATGCCTCAATTGCGGCTATATCTATGACGAGGAAGAAGGCGATGCGGATGAAGGGCTAGCCCCCGGCACACGTTGGGCCGACATCCCCGACGCATGGATTTGCCCGCAGTGCGGATCGGGCAAGATGGATTTCGAGATGGCGGAGGTGTGAACTGGAGTGAGCGCGATCACGCGCCCCGTCCGTTCTATCCAATACAGGTGGGCGACATTTATGGCTAAGCCTAGGTTCAGCTATGCGTTGCAAAACAAGTGCATGTCCTGAGGGGGGTAATGTGATGAAGCGTATCTTATTGGCCGGAGCAGCGCTCCTTGCCCTCTCCACAGGGGCCTTTGCACAGCAACAGGTCCGTGTCGGCCAAACGGTCAATGGCGATTTGCGCGAAGGCGATACGCAGCTGTCCTCGGGTGAGTTTTCCGATACATATGAAATTACAGGCCGCGCTGGACAGGTCGTCACGGTCCGCATGACATCCCCCGCCTTTGATCCCTATCTGATGATGCGCGGCCCCGAGGGTTTCACACAGGATAATGATGACGTTAGTCAAGGTGTGCGCGACGCCGAACTGGTGGTCACGCTGCCCGCCAATGGGCGTTACCGCATCATCGCCACCAGTTTCGCCAAGGGTGAGAGTGGGCGATACACGCTGGCCATTACCGGGGCGAACGCAGGAACGCCAGCCGCATCGGTGCCCGCACCAGTAACGGCGGCGGCGGCCGCGACCATCAGCCCAGGGATGCGCGTCAACGGTGATTTGGCGCGCGGCGACAGACAGCTATCAACGGGCGAGTTTGCCGATCATTATACGCTCGAAGGACGTGCTGGCCAACATATCGAACTGCGGCTGGAATCGGGCGCATTCGACCCGTTCGTCCAAATCAATGGTCCCGGCAATTTTACCGAGGCCAATGATGATGACCCGTCGGGCGGGCGAGGCAGCCGCCTTGGCGTGACATTGCCCGCCGATGGCCGTTATTCGGTGATGGTCACCAGCTACGCCGCGAATGAAGTGGGGGCTTATACACTGCGCGTTGGCGATGCCGAGACCACCGAGGCGATGCGTGAGCCAGAGCGCCCCCGCACTGGCGCGCCGATATCGACACGCCCAGCCGCTGCGGGAACATCGCGGCTGACCATAGGGGAAAATACGACCGGGCAGTTGGCGCGCGGTGACGAGCAATTGGGCGGCGACGGCGAGTATGTCGATACCTATCGCTTTACGGGGACACGTGGCCAGCGCGTGGCCATAGACGCGACATCAACGGCGTTCGACACCTATTTGATGCTGCAACCACCCGAAGGGGCGCAAATCGACAATGACGATGGTCCCAGCGGCACCAACGCGCGGATTGACCAGGTTTTGCCCGCCGACGGCGAATATCGCGTTCTTGTAACATCCTTCCGCGCCGGGGAAACGGGTGATTATCAGCTTAGCATTGCACCCAGCGAAGGGTCGGCGCGCATTGCCTCTGTGCTGGGCGGACAGCGCGTGTTTGCGTTGATGGTCGGCGTATCCGACTATGGCGATACCGCCAATAATCTGCCCAATACCGACGAAGATGCCCGCAAACTGGCGGACGCACTGCGCCGTGCGGGCGTGCTGAACCCCGCCTCTATCGTGCTGACCAATGCCGAAGGGACGCGCGATGGCGTGCGCAGCGCCTTTGCACGGGTTGCGGCGCAGGCTGGGCCGGACGATATGTTCCTGTTTTTCTATTCCGGACACGGCAATCAGGTGGATATAACAGCTTCGTCAGCCACCGAACCCGATGCCCGCGACGAAGAAATCACGCTCCGCGATGGCGGGCTGAGCGACGATGAGCTGGCGGGATTGTTTGGAACATTGCGCACACGATTGTCGCTCGCGGTGCTCGACAGCTGCTATTCGGGCGGGTTTGCCCGCGACATCGTCAACCGCCCCGGTGTGATGGGCATCTTCAGTTCCGAAGAAGATCTGACCAGCCTGGTTGCCGAAAAGTTCGAAGCCGGTGGCTATCTGTCCTACTTCATCCGCAGTGCATTATCGGGCGATGCCGACGACAATGGCGACCGCATTGTTTCTGCGGGCGAATTGGCGACCTATTTACGCACCAATTTCAATTCGCCTGCGGTCGGCCCGCTGGAAGCCGAAACCACCGACGGCCAGCGCAATTACCAGAATCTGGTGATCGAGCGCGGCGGGGTTCAGGTCGATGATGTCATTGTCCGACTTGGCGCGGGTGACAATAGGGAGCGAAGCGAGCGAACGAACAGCGCGCCCGCCACCAACGCTGACCTAGGTAAAATGCTGCTTAGAAGCGCAGTGAAGCTGTAGCCCCGCTGGCAAAGTTCGCGCTCGCCGCCGAAAGCCCGGTGGCCGCATAGACTTGCAAGCGCACGGCGCGCGACAGGCGAAAGCTCGCCCAGCCGGTGACTTCGCTGATTGTGCCGCCGCTAGCGCGCGTCGATTGTGACCATCCATAGTCGGCACCCAGACGCAGCCATGCTGCCGCTGATGCACTGAAACCCGTCGCCAGGCCCCAGACGTCGCGGCGATTCGATGTGGCGGAATTACCGATGAAACGCCGCCGCCCACTGATGTAATAGCCCATCACGCCATCGTCATAGCCAAGTTCCAGCCCGCCCGAATAATCAACCTCGCCGCTGCCCAGCCGCTTGACCGTCGATGCCGTGGGCAATTTGATGCGGCCGTTGGCGTCGATGTAGAAATTGCTGCCGAGCGGCAATGAATAGGTCGCTGTGACCGCCACATCGCCAATGCCGCCGCGCGATTGCATGGCCGGGGTAAGTGGTGTCCCGCCGGTTTCGGGCGCATCATCCTCATCGCCGTCACCGTCGCCTCCATCCGAACCGCCGCCTTGCGGCGTGTCGAGCAGCGACCCCGGGCCGTTGACATGCACATAGGGCACCGAAAGTTTGAAGCTGAATCCGCCGCTGCGATACCGCAGCGAAACGGGAACCGAAACGACATCGGTGTTGCCGACCAGACTGTCATAGTCGCCGGTGGAATAATTGACGCCAAGGCTGAGCCGCCATGCGTTGCTCGGCTGGTGCTGTGACGTTTCTGGTGCAGGATCAATCTGTTGCGCATGACATAATGTGGGGACAGAAGATGCCAGCCCGGAAATTACCAAGAAACGCACAAAAACCGACATCTAACACCCTCACACCCATCATCAAAGTGGCGCGAAGCCTAGTGTCCTATCAGAATATAAGCAATGCCTGATGGTCAATCGGCGATTAACGAACTCGCCAACCGGAGGCGATTAACGCGCGCTCCTGTGTGGCATCCAGCGGGTCACCGCCGCGCAGCCGCGCATAGGCTGTGTCGATTGCAGCGGGGGCATCGCCCGAGGCGGCAACAATAGCCGTCGCATCGGGAGCAGACGCCGTTTGGACCTCTGCTTCGCTCGTCCAACGGCGTTCAGCGCGGCACGCAATCCCGACCGCAGCATTCGCCCCCTCGATGCGATATTCACGGCAAAAACGGCCATCGCTGGCGGCAAAGCTTAATATGGGAACCACCGTCCCATCGCCAATAGGCGTGCTTTGGCCCATTGCATTCTGTTGCATCGCAACCTGAAATGCGGGGTCTTTGGAATATCCCGGGGTCGCGGTCATCATCTTTATCGAGACGGTCAGCGCCAGCGCAGCGGCTATCGCACCACCCGCAATCCAGCGTGGTTTGACCCCGCGCCCAGAGGCGGCGGCGGGCGGCGCGTGCACCACGCGTTCGGCCCGCGCGGCTGCAAAATCTATGATGCGCGCCGATGGTGCAACAGAATCGCCGCTAAGGCCAAGGCGTTCCAGCAGCGCCGCATCAACAGGTCGTTCGGCAATCACCGCCCGCAATGCCGCATCATTGGCGCGCCACTGCGCAACCTGTGCCGCTAATTCGGGTTGTTGCTCCAGCTCCGCTTCAAAGCGGGCGCGCGCTGCGCTATCCATTTCGCCGTCAATATAAAGGGCGATCTGCGTTTCACTTTGTTCGCTCATCATTTCGCTCCAGCGCCGTGCATTTTGGCGCAGATGGCGGCGCGCGCACGCGCCAGTCGGCTCATTACCGATCCAATGGGAATATCGAGCAGCTCCGCCGCTTCGCGGTAAGAACGCCCGTCTATGACAATCAATGCCATCACCGCCTTATGCTCCCGCGATAAGGTATCAAAGGCATGCCCAACGGCCGCAAGATCCGACCGCCCTTCGACAATTTGTCGGCCATCCTCGCCCATGATGTCGGCAATCGCATCGAGATCGACGACGGTGCCGCGCACTTTGCGGCTGCGCGCCATATCGATGGAAAGGTTGCGCGCGATGCGAAACAACCAGCTGTCGAGCCGTGTTCCGCCCTGCCATTGTTCGGCATGAACCATGGCGCGCTCAACCGTCGCTTGTAACAAATCATCCCCAGCGTCGGCATTGCCCGCAAGGCCAGCACAGAAGCGGCGCAGACGCGGGATTTCCGCAACGAGCTGTTCCTGAATCCGTGCATGGGGCATTCCTAGGCGTATCGACACTATTGTCTCCTGCTGCAACGTGCGGCCGCTTCGCTTATTCCGAACGGTTAATATGGTGTTTCCCAATTTGGGTCATTTGGAATATTCGCACCATCTTGTCGTTTTCCTGTAATAGAGCGTCACGGGCCTGCATAGGCCGTAAGTTGACGCAGGTCGGAGTCAGGTTTTTGAAACGCAATCACTGGGTCATGTCTGCGCTGGGAGTGCTGTTTTTCACGCTATCCCCGATGGCGCAGGCGGTGGCCGAACCAGAAGACCCGGCTGGCGACACATCCGACCGTGACGATGCCCATGAGGATCATGAGAGCGAGGAGCGTGAGAGCGAAGAGCATGATGAATCGAGCGAAAATCATGATGACGAAGATCATGATCGCGGATCGTCGGAATCTCTCCGTGATCTGACCGACGATGAACACCCCGATTATGACGACGACCGTTTTCCAGTGGTCCGCGATGAGGTCATCGGTCTGGATTTGAGCGAGAGCGGCCTTACCGCCGCCACGACGCGCGGTTTTCGCGTCATCGACACTATGCGGCTGTCGACATTGCACAGCAGCGTCACCAGATTATCGGTGCCGCCTGGCATGCGGCTTGGCGAAGCCGCTGCCTTGTTGCGCCAAATTGACCCGCATGCCACGGTGGCGCTGTCGCATTATTATGGCACGCCAGCCAGCGGACGGCAGAACGCGCGGCGCACGCGCATCACCCCGAACACGCAGCCGCCGCAACGTATCATCCCGCGTCTGCGCATCGGCATGATCGACAGCGGCGTTGACCAACACCCGATGTTGGACCGGACCGCCATCACGCGCGCCCAGTTCGGCAACGCCGCCGAAGACCCGTCGGGGCATGGGACAGCGGTGGCGTCGGTGCTGGCCAGTGACGGAGCAACAGAAATTTTGGCGGCTAATGTGTTTCGCGGCGGCGGTGGGCGGCAATTTACAACGCCAGACGCCATCATTCGCGGGCTTGGCTGGTTGATCAACCACCGGGTTCCGGTCATCAACATTTCACTGGCGGGCCCGCGCAACGCGGTGCTCGATGCGCTGTTTGCCCGCGCATTGGCCAATGGCCATGTCATCGTTGCGGCGGCCGGTAATGGCGGCCCCAGCGCCCCGCCCGCTTACCCAGCGGCGCTTGACGGAGTGGTCGCTGTTACCGCCGTCGATGCACAGCACCACATCTATCGCTATGCTAATCGCGGCGATTATGTGCGGGTGTCGGCCATTGGGGTTGCCGTGCCTACTGCTGCCCCCGGCGGTATGCAGGCCATGCAAAGCGGTACCAGTTTTGCCGCGCCGCACATTGCCGCCAGACTTGCCCGCTGCGCGACGCGCATTACCACCAGCAATAGCCATTGCATCACGGCTATGGAGCGCACAGCTATCGACCTTGGCGTACCGGGCCGTGACCCCATCTATGGGCTGGGCTTGATCCGATAGGCTTGCTAGGGTCGCCCAAATATTGCTTGGAGCCACCACCGCATGCGCCACTTTATTACCCTGTTGCTTAGTCTGATCGCCGCCGGATGCATGGCCCCGCAAACGTCGATGGCACCCCCTGCGCGCATGGTCGCACCCGTCCTTGCCAGCGAAGATGCGCGCGACCCCTATAGCTATGCCGAGCCCCATATTGCGCGGGTGACGCATGTGTCGCTCGACCTCGCGCTCGATTTTGAGGCGCATCAGGTGACAGGGACGGCAACGCTCGATGTCGCTGCGGCGTCAGCTGTTGATAGGGTGATACTCGACGGCAATGGCCTCCTCATCGGGTCCATAACTGATGCATCGGGGGCAATTCTGCCATTCACCATTGGCGCACATGATGCAGCGAAGGGTGAAGCCATAACCGTCACTATGGGTGCCGCTCGACGCATCGTTGTCCGTTATTCTTCGAACGCAGGGGCGGAGGCATTGCAGTGGCTGACCCTTGCACAAACGGCAGGCGGCCAGCACCCGTTCCTGTTCAGTCAGGGGCAGCCTATCCTCAACCGCACATGGATACCGACACAGGACAGCCCCGGCATCCGTCAGACGTGGGACGCGCGGATTACAGCGCCAACTCCGCTGATGGTGGTGATGTCGGGCGATCGATTGACCCCGCAGGGCGAGCCAGCAGGCTCTGGCCGCCGCGCCTTTCGTTTCCGCATGGACAAGCCCGTCGCTCCCTATCTGATCGCAATCGCGGCGGGCGACATCGTGTTCCGCGACCTAGGGCCGCGAACCGGCGTGTGGGCTGAACCAGCGATGATCGAACGCGCGGCCGCTGAACTGACCGACACCGAACGCATGGTCGAAGCAGCAGAAGCGCTCTACGGCCCCTATCGTTGGGGGCGCTACGACGTCATCGTCCTGCCGCCCAGCTTTCCCTTTGGCGGCATGGAAAACCCGACGCTGACCTTTCTAACGCCGACGTTCATTGCGGGTGACAAAAGCTTGGTCGGGCTGGTCGCGCACGAACTGGCACACAGCTGGTCGGGTAACCTCGTCACCAATGCCAATTGGTCAGACTCATGGTTGAACGAAGGGGTCACCAGCTATTTTGAAAATCGGATCATGGAGTCGCTTTATGGCCGCGCGCGGGCGAGCCAAGAAGCGGCGCTAAGCTTTGCCGACATGGAAGAAGCGCTCACCGAAAATGGCGAGGGCGCGGCGATTTCCAGCCTGCACCTGAGCGGCAACGCGGCGGACCCCAATGGTGGGTCGGGCGGTATCATTTACGACAAAGGCGCGGCTTTCCTGCGGTCGATGGAGCATATCGTCGGTCGGGATCGCTGGGATGCGTGGCTGCGCTCATGGTTCGACCGCCATGCCTTCCAGCCCGCGACATCGGCGATGTTGGTCGCCGACATCCGCGAACATCTGGTGCGCGGTGACGCGGCGTTAGAGGCGCGGATGATGCTCGATCAATGGGTGTATCAACCTGCACTGCCCAGCAATGTTGTGCACCCCGACCCAGCCGCCTTTGCCGGGGTCGATGCCGCCGTCGCTGCATTTGCTGCGGGCGGAGCGCCAGGTGCGGCGGCATGGGGCGGGTGGACCACCGCCGAACGGCTGCGCTACATCAATAGCCTCCCGCGCGCATTGGACGGGACTATGCTCGCCGATCTTGACCATCATCTGGATCTATCGGCGGCGACCAATAACGAAATACTGTTTGCGTGGCTCAACCTTGCGCTCGCCAACCGCTATGAACCTGCCGTGCCGGTGGCCGACGCCTTCCTTGGCCGTGTCGGACGGCGCAAGTTCGTGCTGCCGCTGTTTCGGACGCTGATGGGCCAAGACGAATGGGGCGAACCGATCGCGCGGCGCATCTATGCCCGCACACGCAGCGGCTATCACGCCGTAACCACTCTCGCGGTTGACCGTGTGATGGGGCAGTGAGGCCATAGATTAGATTATGCGAAGAGGGGAAAGGCAATGCGACGGCGGACATATTCCTTCATTGTGGCGGTGGCCGCACTCTCTCTAGGCGGTATTGGCTGGGCCTGCGCCGACCCCGGCTGCGATGCCAGCATGAGCATGGCGTTGAGCAGTCGCGGCTATTGTGAGGGGAATATGGCGCTGCTCGCGCCGGGCAACGACACCCGTGCCAACATGCTGTTATTGCTGCTCGACCGCGCAGCGCCCGACCGTGCAGCGCATGATGTTACTGCACCCGTATTTAGCTGGGACGAGATGAAGGCCAGCTATCTCGACCCGATGCCAGTTAACGACAGCCCTGTTTACACCCGCGAACCAACCGCACGGTGCCGGAGCAATAGCGCGGGCATCGCCGTCTTTACTGCCGCTATTACAGCGGAACGCGAGGTAACAGCCGTCGAACGTGCGGCGTTAATCGCGGCACGAACGCACATCGCAGAGGATTGCGATACATCGGTGCAATCTGGCGAAGCAACAGTGTCTTCGCCTCCACCCCTGTCATTGCCGCCAATGACCAGCCGTGCAGGACAAGGGTTTGCTGCCTATCTGGCTGCCACCCGCGATTTTTATACCGGCAATTTTGTCGATGCCGAACGCGGTTTCACCAATATGGCGCCTGCGAATAGTGCGTGGCTGCGCGAGGTGCGGCTCTATATGGTGGCCCGCGCTGCCCTCAATGCGATGCAGGTCGGGGCGTTCGACCAATATGGCTATTTCGATGAGCACAAGCCCGTTACCCTGTCCGCCGCACAGCCGGTGGAGGATGCGCTCAACGCCTATCTGATCGCCTATCCGCACGGGCAATATGCGGCATCGGCCAAGGGGTTATTGCGCCGCGTCTATTGGTTCAGCGGGCAGCGGCAGAAATTGGCGCGCGCATATGAGCAGCTGCTCGGCCGCCGCCCAGCATCAGTGCCCGACATGATTGCCACCAGCGAAGAAATTGACCTGAAGCTGCTGACCGGACCGATGGTCAGGGAGATCAGCGACCCGATATTACTGGCGACGATGGACTTGACGCGGATGCGCAGCCCAATACCAGACGACAGTGATATTTTTCAAAACCCCAATTGTTGCCGCAGCCCTCTGACGCGCGGCGAGTTGGAGGGGCAGCGCAGCCATTTTATAGGGCATGAGGCGCTGTTCGAGCTGTTGCTCGCTAGTTATGCCTATTATATCGAGCATGAACCGCGCGAAGTGTTACGGCTGATCCCCGACGCGGCACGCGGAACAGGCTATAACCACCTGCAATTTTCCCGTCAGATGCTGCGCGGCCTGGCGCTGGAGGCGGCGCATGACCGCAATGCGCTGGGTTTCTGGCACGAATTGATTGGCGGCGCTGGTGCGGGCCACCAACGTCAGGGCATTGAACTCGCCATTGCGCTCCACCATGAACGGGATGGCAGCGTCGAGCAAGTATTCGCCGCCAACAGCCCCGTGCGCGTCGCCTATATGCGCGAGATATTGGTGATGAACAGCGCTGGCCCGGCTTTGCTGCGTCGCCTTGCCACCGACCAGAACATCGCACCGCGCGAACGCGACATGGCGCTGTTCACCCTGCTCTATAAACGGCTGACGCGCGGCGAATATGCGGCCTTTGGCAGCGATGTTGCTCTTGCTCCTGCGGCGGGAGAAGAGGTGCCCATCGAATTGCGCTGGGCGCAAAGGATCGACAACGGATTTTTCAACGGCACCGCGTCCGACCCGCACTTCACCTGCCCACGTTTGCCCGAAACGGTGGCGCGGTTGGCGCGAAACAGCACTGATGTCCGGGCGCGGATGTGCTTGGCCGAGTTTATGCGGATCAGCGATTTTGATCGCAACCCGCTGTGGAACAGGGATTATGAGCCGATTGACGAGCAGACGGCGTGGCCGCCTGCGTTGGGTCAGGCACCGTCATCCTATCCGCGTGGCCAATATTCACGGCTCGACACCTATCGCGCCGTCATTGCCAACCGTGCGGCAAGCGCCGACGACCGCGCCTATGCGCTCTATCGCGCGCTCTATTGCTATGCGCGTAGCGGTTATAATAGCTGTGGTGGGGTCGAGGCGGATGTGACACAGCGCGGCGCATGGTTCCGCCAATTGAAACGTGATTATCCACGCTCGCACTGGGCACGTGACCTCGAAATTTATTGGTGATCCATCGCCGCTCGATCATATTGGGCGGTGCGGCGACGCTGACCGCCCTTGCCAGTGGTTGTCACTCTATCGCAGAAAGGCGCGTCGAGGCGAGCGATTATGACGCCTTCTGGCTGTGGGCCGGGGTGCGACCGCAAAGCGTGCTCGACCATGCGCGGACCATCTATATCCTTGCGCTAGAGATGCAGCGCGATGGCGAGCAAGCGCGGTTAATCAATCAGCGTCAGGCCACACCGCATATTACCCATGCCGATGTGTGGATGGTGGTGCGCACCAACACGCTTCATTGGTCACCGCAGCAAATAGCGGCGATTATATCCGGAGTTGAGCATTGGGCAGCAACGGGCAATCGCCTGCACGGGCTTCAAATCGATTTTGATGCTGCCACCCGCGCGCTTGGTGGCTATGCGCAATTCCTTCGACGCATCCGCACGGCTTTGCCCCGCCACTATGCCCTCTCGGTCACCGGGCTGCTTGATTGGGCGAGCCATAGCGATCTGCACGAGATTGACCGGCTCGCCACCATTGTCGATGAACTCGTGATCCAAACCTATCAGGGTCGGCAAACCGTGGTTGAAGCCGAGCGCTATCTGGCGCGGGTGGAGCGCATAACCATACCGTTTCGCATCGGGTTGGTGCAGGGCGGGCGATTACCCAACCTTGCGGCGGTCCAGCGCCTGTCGCAGTTTCGCGGGCATGTTGTTTTTCTGGTCAATGAATAGGGCTGAGCACTTCAGGTCATTCCGAATGCAGGACGGATGGGTTTGAGTGTCGGAGCCATGGCTGTTGTAACCGCGAATTATGGAAATGTATCCCGCGCCTTCACAGGGGCGCTCATGCTTTCGCTGAATTTTAGTTGGTTGCGGGGGTAGGATTTGAACCTAGCGCAGGCGACTGGGCCGCCGGGGGCGGGCCACTAAGCCGAGCCTGAAGGTTATGCGATGAAGGAATATGTTGGTTGCGGGGGTAGGATTTGAACCTACGACCTTCAGGTTATGAGCCTGACGAG
>JBBTFY010000111.1:0-17793 GCA_038041635.1 Pseudomonadota bacterium | reverse complement strand
GACCCTTCTTCCATATTGCCATCGCACGACCCGACATAGCGCAAGATGGAGCGCAGCTTGCGGACATAAGCGCCTGCTTCGGCGGGGGACGCCATGTCGGGTTTGGACACAATCTCCATCAACGCGACGCCGCAGCGGTTGAGATCAACATAGGACATGGTCGGGTGCTGATCGTGCATCAGCTTGCCCGCATCCTGTTCAATATGGATCCGCTCAACCCCGATGCGTTTATCCGCCGCGATCCCCGCCTTGGCATCGGCATCGATAGTCAGGCTGCCCTCCCCCACTATTGGGTGATACAGCTGGCTAATCTGATAGCCCTGCGGCAGGTCGGCATAGAAATAATTTTTGCGGTCGAACCGCGACCAGCGATTGATCTGCGCGTCTATCGCCAACCCCGTTCGCACCGCCTGTCGCACGCATTCGCCGTTGAGCACGGGCAACATGCCGGGCATCGCCGCGTCGATCAGGCTGACCTGCGTGTTCGGTTCCGCGCCAAAAGCGGTCGCCGCGCCAGAGAAGAGCTTGGCGTTCGATGTGATCTGGGCGTGGACCTCCAGGCCAATCACGACCTCCCATTCACCCGTCGTTCCTGTGATACGATAGTTTGTTTCAGTCATTCCGGCGCCTCTTAAAATACAAGTGCAGGCATAGATGGGTTAGCAGCACGTATGCCCATGCTTGAAAAATTCGAAATGCCACAAGAAAGGCTTCATCGACAAGTCCAGCAATAAGCTGAAGACCGACCATTTGTGTGAGAAATAATGTGACTGACCAAGCATGCTTCTTGTAACCGTTTCGCAGCACCTGTTCTGAAGAATCATGAAAATGTATCATCCAAGAACTCACTGCGGCAATCATCACCATCAGCGTAATGACCGTCGAATCAGGCAAATCCCTGACAGCAAGAACGACACCGATATAGCCGCCAAACGCCGACCCGAACGCGAAGTTCACATACTGAAGATGACGCTCAAATCTCTGCATCCGAGATTCTGCTCTCACCACCACCGCTCCGGCCGTGCGGTAAAGCCGCTGCGCTGTTCGATTGCCAGCCCAGCATTAAGCACGCCCTGTTCGTCAAACGCCTGCCCGATGATTTGCAGACCCAGCGGCAACCCTTCGGCGCTAAGCCCGCCCGGAACCGACATGGCGGGGAGGCCAGCCAGCGACGCTGGCACCGCGAACACATCGTTCAAATACATGCTGAGCGGGTCGGTGCTCTTTTCACCCAGCCCGAACGCCGCACTCGGCGCAGTTGGCGTGAGGATGATGTCGCAAGCCGCCCATGCCGCTTCAAAATCCCGCGCGATCAGGGTGCGGACCTTTTGCGCCTGTGTGTAATAGGCATCGTAAAATCCGGCGGACAGCACATAGGTGCCGATCATGATCCGGCGTTTCACCTCTGGCCCAAAACCGGCCGCGCGGGTGGCGGCATACATATCCTGCAGGCCAGCGCCATCGGGCAAATCGCGCAAGCCATAGCGCACGCCGTCATAGCGCGCGAGGTTCGACGATGCTTCTGCGGGCGCGATAATATAATAAGCTGGCAGCGCATATTTGGTGTGCGGCAGCGATATATCGACGATTTCGGCGCCCGCATCCTTGAGCCAAGCGATGCCATCGTCCCACACACGGGCGATGTCAGCGTCAATGCCATCGACACGATATTCGCGCGGAATACCGACGCGTTTGCCCTTGATATCCGCGCTCAGCCCCGCTTCCCATGCGGGGACGGGCAATTCGAGGCTGGTCGCATCCTTGGCGTCGAACCCCGCCATCGCGCCGAGCATGATCGCGCAGTCGCGCACATCGCGTGCCATCGGCCCTGCCTGATCGAGGCTGGAGGCGAACGCCACCACGCCCCAGCGTGAACAGCGACCATAGGTCGGCTTGATACCGCTAATCCCTGTGAATGCCGCTGGCTGGCGGATAGAGCCGCCGGTGTCGGTTCCTGTTGCCGCTGGGCACAGCCGTGCCGATACGGCGGACGCGCTGCCCCCCGATGAACCACCCGGCGCGAGCGCAGCACTGCCGCCCCCAGCTCTGCGCCACGGCGAAATAACATTGCCGAAAAAGCTGGTCTCGTTCGACGAACCCATGGCGAACTGATCCATGTTGAGCTTGCCGAGCATCCCTGCACCCGCCGCCCACAAATTGGCCGAAACGGTCGATTCATACTGCGGGACAAACCCTTCGAGGATGTGGCTAGCCGCAGTCGTCTGCACGCCTTGCGTAGCGAACAGGTCTTTCATGCCGATGGGAACGCCCGCCATAGCGCCAAGCGTTGCGCCAGACGCACGCGCTTCATCAACCGCCTTTGCCGCGCTGAGCGCATGATCGGGCGTCTTGACGATGAAGGCATTGAGCGCATCGGCGCCATCAACCGCTGCGTTGAACGCGGCCGCGACTTCGACGGCAGAAAAATCGCCGTCGCGCACGCCGTTCCGAATTGCGGCAATGCCCAGGTCGGTGATCGTCGTCATCATTCGATAACCTTTGGTACGCCAAAAAACCCGTGCTGCGGCGCGGGGGCATTGGCCAATATGCGGTCGCGGATACCGCCGCCGGTCAGCGGGTCAGCACCCACCACATCGTCGCGAAGGCGTAAATGGTTGGTGATCACGGCGGTCATCGGCTCGACGCCGCTCACATCAACCTCGCCCAATTGCTCGACCCAGCCGAGGATATTGTTGAGCTCGGGGACCAATGCCGCAACCTCCGCCTCGCTGACGGCAATGCGGGCGAGCGAAGCTATTTTGGTAACGGTGGCACTATCGACAGACATGCGGGCGCGCTTCCTTATGCGACAGGGTCCATGGAATGAGCGCCGCTAGCAGGGGCGGCGCGTTGGTTCAAGGTAGATACGGCTCTACTCGACCAATTCACCCTGTGGCTTGCCATCGACGAACAGACGGTGCGCAGTCACGCTGCGCAATTCGACGGTCGCGGTGGATAGGTCAGCCGAGCTCATATGACGATCGGGCCTGTTATTTTCGTCATATGTGGCCCAGTCTCCATTAGAATTATGGTATAAAATGGCCGAAATCACACCTTCATTTGCTCTGCTCTGCCCAGCAAAGGCGATCCGCCGTTCGTCGATCCACGCCGCCACACACGCCCCTTGTGCACATTGATATTGGCTGCCCAGCGCGGTCATCGCCGCTGGCGGGAGCGGGCGGTCCGCTGGTATTACGCGCAACCGCACCGCCAATGGGCGGTGATCGACGTCGGGATCGACCGTTTCATATTCCCAGTGGCGTTCAGTTTGCGCCAGCGCCGCCGTAGCAGAGGTGCGCTGTCCCGCCGATCCCGTTCGCGCAAGGTCGCGCAGCGCGCGCCGCCCCGCCGGACCGAAATCAAACGCCATCGCCTGCCAATCGAACTTATCCGCAGCTATCGCCCCGCTGCGCAGCCGGGCGAGCTGATTTTGCGCCGAAATCGCTCCGAAATCGACGATCGGCAGCGCTAGGAACAGCGCCAATGCACCCAGCGTAATCGCCAACTTCTGTTGCAACGGGCGCAGCACAGCGTCAAACCCTGCGCGCCCCCGCACCAGTGACCATAGCCCGCTTAGGCCATAGCCAAGCGCAATCACCACCGCGATGACGCCCCATATCCGTTCGGGGGTCCAGCCATAATCGGCTATACGCAGCTGCATCGCCACGGCGGCAATGATGGCGAGCGGCAACACGGTTACGGCGAGGATGGCCGCCGACCAGTGGAGCACGCGATTGGGGCTACGGTCCTCATCGCCATTGCCGATCACGGCGTTGGCGAACAGCACCGCCGCCGCCGCGACCGCCAGCATCAACGCGGTGGCTGAAAAGCCGCTCTCCCACAGCTTGGCAAAGCCGGTGCCGATGCTCGATACCAAAAACAGCACCAGCGCCACTGCCAGCACAGGCGCAAGAACCGAGAGAATTATCATCACCAGCCGCTGCATCGTGCCGACCAACTTGTCGCGTTCGCGCAGCAAGCCGATGGCCCCGCCAAACGCTGCGCCCGCCAGCATCCAGCCGAACCAGTCCTTTTGCAGCAATTCGCGCACAAAATCGATGTCGATAAGCATAAACAGCGACGAAATCATCCACGCCAGCGCAAATGTGATGCCGACAAACAGCATTGCCGCCGCGCCCAGCACCGCGTCGGTCCATGCGTGCAAATGCAACTGGCGATAGGGCAATTGCCACAGCCGCCAAAATGTCCAGCTGTCGGCGACATCGCGTTTGGTCTGAAACAAGGGCGCGGCGACGGTTGCCGCAAGTAGCACCGAAAAGAACGGCCATTCGGCGAACGACCCGCCGACATTATAGCCCCCCGTATTCCATACGACGAATGCGGTCACTACGCCCCACAGCACAGCGAACGCCGCCGCCCAATGCCAACGGCGCAGCTCGACCGCGAATGTGAAGATGATCGTCGCGACCGCAAGGCCCGATGCAGCCGCCGGACGCCACGACGAAAGCGGTTCTTCGACAATATGTTCGGTGATTGCCCAAAAGCCGAGACCCGAAAGCGCACACAGCGCCGCCATCGCCCATGGCCGGCTCGCCCAAGGCTGATCGCGCGCATCTATCCGGTCTGTGGCATCAATCCGTTCGCCCGTCTGCTCGGTTTCGCTGGTCATGCGCTTCGCTCCTGTGGGTGCACGCTCTATGAGTGCATTGCGCGACGCCGACTTGCAATCTATTTCACTTTCTTCCTGCAATCGAGGATGAAGTATTTGGCCCGCAAGTTCCTCTATGTTTTCGCCATCCTTATCGCGCTGGTCATCGCGCTGGCGGTTGCGTGGCGGCTCTACCCCGCATGGTTCATGCGCGTCGCCTTTGAACCCAGCGGGGCTTTTGTCGAGCAGCGTGCCGTCAACAGCAACGCCTATGCCGACCCCCAGATGTGGATAGCGCGGCCCGGAATGACGGCAAACAACCCCAGCCTATGGATGCCGCGCCTCGACCCCTCGCACCCATCCGCAGGCGCACCGACAATTGCACCGGGTGAAGAAGATGACTTTCGTGTGCGCATTGAGGCGATTAGAGGAAATGCAGCCGTTTTCTACATCCACCCAACCAGCCATTTGACCAAGCGTGGATGGAATGCCGCGCTTGACGACCAAGAGGCCAATGCCATGGCGCGGGCATTCGCGCGCGGACAGGCCAGCGTATTTGCGGGCGCGGGCGATGTCTGGGCTCCGCGATACCGCCAAGCGGCGATGGGCGCGTTCCTGACCCGCGATGCCGCAACGGCGAACCGCGCGCTCGACGCCGCTTACCGCGATGTGGCGGCGGCATTCGATCAATTCCTGCACGAAATCCCCGCCGACCGCCCGATCATCCTTGCCGGCCACAGCCAGGGCGCGCTCCATCTGACGCGGCTATTGCGGACCCGCGTGGCTGGCAAACCGCTCAGCGCGCGCATCGCTGCCGCCTATGTCATCGGTTGGCCAATATCGGTGACGCACGACCTGCCAAGCCTTGGCCTGCCCGCCTGTGCAACCGCGGACAGCAGCCATTGTATAATGGCATGGCAAAGCTTTGCGGATCCAGCAGATACATCAATGATTACAGATACTTATGACCATACCATCGGTTTTGATGGCCAGCCTCGTCGCGGCAGCCGGATGCTGTGCGTCAATCCACTCAGCGGTGCGCTGAACGGGCGGGTAGTCATGCAATCCGCGAACCTTGGCACGCTCAAATCGGACGATAATTTGGCCGACGGCACGCTGTTCGCGGGCGCGACGGGCGCGCGTTGCGACGATAGGCGCGGATTTTTGCTCATCGGCGAAGGACCGGAACTTGGCGGCTTTGTCATGCCCGGCAATAATTACCATGTCTTCGATTACTCGCTATTCTGGGCCAATATGCGCGCCGATTCCGTGCGGCGGTTGTTGGCGTTTGAAGCGCGGTGATTGGATGGGACACGTTTAGGGCCCTAACCTTGAGCTTATCCGTTCGCCCTGAGCTTGTCGAAGGGTTGCCTTTGCTTTCTTCTGATTCCGAAGAAAATACAGTGCTTCGACAAGCTCAGCACGAACGGTTAGAGGGTGGTCGATGATAACCGAAGATCCCGCCAGTTTCGCCGTTGTTCTGCCCTCAGCCGGACGGCTGATCGGCCTTGATGTCGGGACAAGGACCATCGGCACCGCACTATGCGATGCGGGGTGGAGTTTTGCATCCCCCGCCGACCTCATCCGCCGGACCAGATTCTCGGCGGATCGCGCCGCTCTCGACGTGCTGATGACACGCGAAAAGGTGGTCGGCATCGTCATCGGTCTGCCGCTCAATATGGACGGCAGCGATAGCCCGCGCACCCAGTCGATCCGCGCCTTTGCCCGCAATATGGAGAACTCTGCCCTACCCATCCTGCTGTGGGATGAGCGCTGGTCAACCGTCGCGGTCGAACGCGCGATGGTCGCCGCCGATGTCAGCCGCGCTAAGCGGGCGGAGCGCATCGACAACGCCGCCGCCGCCTATATCCTCCAAGGCGCGATTGATGCTTTGGTTGGACAGGGTTGAGTTTGTAATTGAAGCCGCCTACAGGCTCACCTTTAATGACATCATCAGACGCCTCCGCCGCCAGTCGCTACCCTATGGGGTCAGCGGCCTTCCCGCATCGCCATTTGCTGGGGCTGGCCGGATTGCAACCGTGGGAGATTGCGTTCCTGCTCGATGAGGCGGAGCGCTGGGTTGAAGTTGGCCGCAATGTGCTCGCGAAAAAATCTGATGCGCTGAGCGGCCTCACGCTCATCAACGCCTTTTTCGAAAACTCGACGCGGACATTACTATCGTTCGAGATAGCGGGAAAACGCCTCGGCGCGGACGTTGTCAACATGGCGGTCGCAAGGTCGAGCGTCAAAAAAGGCGAAACACTGATCGACACGGCGGTGACGCTCAATGCGATGCGCGCCGACGCGATTGTCATCCGCCACCAAAGCAGCGGCGCAGTGGCATTGATCGCCGACAAGGTCGATTGCCCCGTGCTCAACGCGGGCGATGGTTGGCACGAGCACCCGACCCAAGGACTGCTCGACGCGCTGACCATCCGGCGACGCAAGGGGCATATAGATGGCCTAAAAATCGCGATATGCGGCGATATTTGCCACAGCCGCGTTGCCCGTTCGAACATGATCGGCCTTGCCACCATGGGCGCAGAAGTGCGCGTCGCCGGCCCGGCAACATTGGTTCCCCTTGAGGTGGAAAGCTATAGCGCGCAACGTTTCACGCGGATTGAGGACGCCATCGACGGGGCCGATGTCGTGATGATGCTGCGGCTGCAAAATGAACGAATGGCGGGCGGGTATATCCCATCGGCGCGCGAGTTTCATGCGCTTTACGGGCTTAACGCCGAACGGCTGGCGCTCGCAAAGCCCGACGCATTGGTGATGCACCCCGGGCCGATGAACCGTGGAGTGGAGATTGACAGCGCGATTGCTGATGATCCGCTGCGTTCCGCGATTACCGAGCAGGTCGAGATGGGCGTTGCGGTGCGGATGGCTTGCCTTGATGTGCTGACCCGCGCGCGGCGCGGCGTGGAGGGTTGGGCATGACCATGCTGGCGATAGTCAACGCACGTCTGGTTCGTTGCAATGCAGAACCTCAAATCGGGGCTGTGCTAATCCAAGATGGCGTCATCACCGATGTTGGTGCGATTAACCCGCCATCTGAATGCGAGACGATCGACGCGGGCGCAAAGCTGCTCGCGCCGGGCATCATCGACATTGGGGTATTCGCCACCGACCGCGCGGCGTTCCACTTTGGTGGCATCACCCGCGCCGCACTTATGCCCGATGGCCCGCCTGTGCTCGACGACCCCGGCTTGATCGAGCGCTCGGCAAAAGCGGGAAAACCAGACCTGTGGATCCACCCGCTCGCAGCCGCGACGCAGGGGCTGGCGGGGCATGAACTTGCCGAGATTGGCCTGATGCAACAAGCGGGCGCACGGGCTGTTTCTACTGGCCGCGCAGGCATATCCGACGCGGGCGTCATGGCGCGGCTACTCGCTTATGCTGGCGGCCTTGGCCTAACCACGATTGTCCATAGCGAGGATGAGGGGCTGACACGCGGCGCGGTCGCCACCGATGGTGAAATGGCGATGCGACTAGGGTTGCCTGCCGCGCCTGCTTGCGCCGAAGCGATGGCGGTTGCGCGCGATCTTGCTCTGGTCGAAATCACGGGCGCGCCCATTCATTTTCGCCAGATAACCACCACCGCCGCTTTTAACCTCATCCGCGATGCAAAGGCCGAGGGACTGCCCGTGACCTGTGGCATCACCCCCGCCCATTTGCTGTTATCCGACATCGCGCTGGGCGAATGGCGGACCTTTGCGCGGCTGTCTCCGCCGCTGCGGCAAGAAAGTGACCGTCAGGCGGCACTGGCCGCACTCGCCGATGGCACGATTGATGTGCTGGCATCGGGACACGACCCACGCGGGCCAGAGGATAAGCGCCTGCCCTTTGCCGATGCTGCGCCCGGTATGGCCGGTGCGGGGACATTGTTGACATTGGGGCTGGGGCTGGTGCGCGATGGTACCATTTCCATGGCGCGGCTATTTACACTGCTCGCGGGCAACCCCGCCAAGCTGCTGGGCGTCAATGCGGGGGCGCTGAATGTCGGGCGCGAAGCCGACCTGATCCTGATCGACCCCGATACACCGTGGCAGATTGATGCTCAGGCCATGTCTGCACGCGCCGGCAACACGCCGTTCGATGGCCTACCCGTTCAGGGCCGCGCTATTGGCGTTTGGAAGGGCGGCACGCGGGTCGCGTAGCCTGCCCTGCTATACCACCGCGCCGCGATTCTTGTCCTCTGGCGGGGTCGGCCCGGCCTCGCTCCCAGCCAAGGGAACGAAACTGTCCGGACCTACTTTAAGCCAAATCAATATCGGCGCGGCCATATAGATCGACGAATAGGTGCCGACAAAGATGCCGAGCAGCATCGCCGCCGTAAAGCCAAAGATGACATCGGGGCCAAGCAGGAGCAACACCAACAGCGCGATCAACATGAACATGCTGGTCATCACCGTGCGCGACAGCGTTTCATTGACACTAAGGTCGAGCAGTTCGACAATCCCCATCTTGCGATATTTACGCAGATTTTCACGGATGCGGTCATAAACAACGATGGTGTCGTTCAAAGAATAACCGATAATCGTCAGCAGCGCCGCGACGATGTTGAGGTTGAACTCCAACTGCGTCAGCGCAAAAAATCCGAACGTCAGCGCGACGTCATGGAACAGCGCAAACAGCGCCCCGACCCCGAATTGCCATTCAAACCTAAACCAGATGTAAATCGAAATCGCGATCATCGCCAACATCAACGACCACGCGCCGGTGCGGAGCAATTCGTTCGACACCTTGCCCGACACGGTATCGACCGAACTGATCGTGGCGCTGGGGTAATGGGCGTGAATGCTAGACTTCAGCCGCTCTGCTGCGCGGTCCGCTGCTGCTTGGTTACCCGCTGGCAAGGGTGTGCGGATCGAAATGTCGCGGTTACTGCCAAACTCTTGCACCGACACATCGCCATCGGCCAATAGGCTCAGTTGCTGGCGCAACTGGTCGATATTGGGGGCTTGGCGGAACTCGACGCGAACCGTCTGGCCGCCGACAAAATCGACGCCAAGGTTGAGGCCGCGCACCATTACCAACAGGATTGACGCGGCAATCATCAACAGGCTGATTGCCATCGCCACATTGCGCCACTTCAAAAAGCGGATGTTGGTGTTGTCGGGGACAAGTTTGAGCAGTTTCATCTCTATATCCCTTAAATTGTGATCGACGATGGCCGCGCCTTGCGCAACCAATGGGCAACGAACATGCGGGTAACGGTCACGCCTGTGAACACCGATGTGACGATGCCGATGGTCAGCACCACCGCAAAGCCCTTGATCGGACCGGACCCGAATACAAACATCAGCGCCGCCGCAATGACGTTGGTGATATTCGCATCCATGATCGCGCGACTCGCCTCCTTATACCCCGTCTCAACCGCAGCAAAGACACGTCGCCCGCGCCGTATTTCTTCGCGTATGCGTTCGTTGATAAGGACGTTGGCATCGACCGCAGCGCCGATGGTCAGCACGAATCCGGCAATTCCCGGCAGCGTCAACGTCGCCCCGAACAGCGCCATAATGCCGATGATCATCAAAATGTTGAACGCCAAAGCGATGTTGGCATAGACCCCAAAACGGCCATAGACGATCAGCATGAAGCTCAAGGTCAGCACTGTCGCTATACCCCCCGCAATCGCGCCCTTACGGATTGATTCAGCGCCAAGGTCTGGCCCGACAGTGCGTTCTTCGACCACCGATAATTTCACCGGCAACGCACCAGAGCGTAGCGCAATCGCCATCGTATTGGCGCTTTCGGTGGTAAAGCTGCCCGATATTTGTGCGCTGCCGCCGTTAATCGGTTCGTTGATCGACGGGGCCGACAGCACTTTGCCGTCGATCAGCATCGCAAAACGTTTGCCAACATTTTCCCGCGTCACCCGCGAAAATATCGTCGCGCCCTGCCCATTGAACCGAATATTGACGACCGGCTGGCTATTGTCTTGATCGAAACCTTGCTGTGCCTCCTCCAACTGATCACCCGAAATCATCACCTGGCGGCTGACCACCTCGAACCCGGGTTGGCTGGCATAGGGCACCACTTCGCTGCCCACGGGTGCGCGGCCTTGCGCGGCATCTTCAGGATTAAAACTGTTTGGGTCGGTGACCATGCGGAACTCTAGCCGCGCGGTCTGGCCCAGCAGGTTCTTAAGCTCCTGCGGGTCTTGCAACCCCGGCACTTGCACAACAATACGGTCGCTGCCCTGCAGGATGATTGTCGGTTCGCGGGTTCCCAGCGCGTTGACGCGCCGTTCGACGATGTCGCGCGCGCCCAGCATCGCTTCGGAGACAAAGCTCGACAGCCCCGCCGCCGTCTGGGTCATGACAACGCGGTTGGTGTCGCGCACCTCGATGTCCCAGCTGCGCTGTCCTGTGAGTGCAACTCCCGTGGTCAGCCCGTTCAGCCGGTCGCGTACTTCATCCACCTTGGTCGCGTCGCGCACGACAAAGGTTACGGCATTGACCGAACTCGTCAGTTCACCAATCGCAATGTCATCTGCGCTGCCCGGTTCGCCGCGCATAGCCTCGCGGATAGAGCGTTCCATCGCACTCAAACGCTCGGCGCGCACATCGGCGATGTCCGCCTCCAGCAAGATGTGGCTGCCCCCCGCCAGATCAAGCCCCAGATTAACGCGTGGACGCAGCGATTCGGGGAGGAACGACAGGGCGCTGGGCGGCACAAAGGTTGGCACTGACAAAAGCGCGCCGACGATGATCGTCAGCCATATCAGCGATGTCTTCCAACGGGGGAAATCGAGCATGGGGGTCAGGTCCGTCGCAACAGGTTAATCATTGGCGGGTTTGCCGGTCGGGTTGACAACGTCCGCGAGCGTCGCGCGCATCACTCGCACCTTGACCCCGCTGGCAATTTCAACCTCGACCTCGGTGTCGTCAACCTTGGTGACTTTACCGACGATGCCGCCGCCCGTGACCACGGTGTCGCCGCGCTTGGCCCCGGCAACCTTGGCCTGATGATCCTTCATCCGCCGTTGTTGCGGGCGAATGAGCAAGAAATAAAAGACAACAAAAATGAGCAGCAAAGGTGCCATCTGCATGAAGATGGCGGTGCCGCCTGATGATGATGGTGCTGCTGCAGCTGCGTAAATAAGTGCGGGGGACATTGCGGGAAACCTTTTCAAGGCGAATGGGGTTAGGCGCTATATGGCGCGGCATTCGCCCCAAACAACCCGGCGCGCCTATCACCTAGGTTAATATGGTGCAACATCCATGCATAGCTTGCATCATATGCGCCGCGCGGCTAGGGGCACCGCTTGCCCTACGGGGCCGGTCGGGACGTAGCGCAGCCTGGTAGCGCATCACACTGGGGGTGTGGGGGTCGCAGGTTCGAATCCTGTCGTCCCGACCAATTTTATCAAGCCAAATAATTGGGCATACGGATAGCCAAGTCTTGCTGTTGTAGAATCGCGCCGCGTGGCGCAGCCTGTCACTGAATCAACAAGCAGGGCGCGTAACAATGGCTAAACAGCATATAATAAGCCGCCGGATGGTGCTGGGCGGTGCGGCATCGCTGCTCGCACTCATTGCCGCCGACCATAGTGTCGCACGCGCGCTAGCACGGCCGCGCCGCCAACGCGCCCCGCATGACGCCCGCATCGAACGCCTGATCGCGCAGATGACGCTGGAACAAAAAGCGGGGCAACTCACCCTCTATGCCGACAGCAATAATTTCACGATCGAAGAGGGCGCAATCCCTGTCAACCCCACGGCCAATAATCAGGCACGCCGCGACATCATCGACAAAATCGGCAAAGGCCATCTGACCGGCCTGTTCAGCGGACAGGGTTTCAACGACGCCATGGCGCTGCAACGGATGGCGGTTGAGCAAGCGCCGCTCGGTATCCCGCTCATCTTTGGCGGCGATGTCATCCACGGGTTTCGCACGATATTCCCCGTTCCAATCGGCGAAGCTGCGAGTTTCGATCCGGAGCTTTGCGCGCGCACCGCACGCGCAGCAGCGGTGGAGGCGACAACCCACGGCATTCAATGGACCTTTGCGCCGATGGTTGATGTTGCGCGCGACCAGCGCTGGGGCCGCGTGGCCGAAGGGGCGGGCGAAGACCCTTATCTGGGTAGCATCATCGCCGCCGCGCGTGTGCGCGGGTTTCAAGGACCAGATCTGACGGCGGACACATCCATGCTCGCCTGTCCCAAACATTTCGCGGCTTATGGCGGGGTGCAGGGCGGGATGGACTACAACACCGTCGATATTCCCGAAACGACGTTGCGCGAAACATTTCTGCCGCCGTTTAGGGCCGCATTTAACGCGGGAGCGCTGACCACGATGAGCGCGTTCAATGACATTGGCGGCGTCCCCGCCACCGCCAACCATCATCTGTTGACCGGCATATTGCGCGACGAATGGGGTTTTAGCGGGCTGGTAGTGTCCGATTATACCGCCGATTGGGAGCTTGTCCCGCACGGTTTTGCCGCCGATAGCCGCGACGCCGCCAAAAAATCGCTGATGGCTGGGTGCGACATCTCGATGCAAAGCGGCCTCTATCTCGACCATATCCCCGATCTGGTGCGCAACGGCGAAGTGCCGATGCGCGTGGTTGATGAAGCGGTGCGCCGTGTGCTGCGCGTCAAGGCGGCGATCGGTCTGTTCGACAACCCTTATCGCTCGCTCGATTTTGCTGGCACACGCGCCCGCGTCGGCAATGCGGACCTGCACGCTTTGGCGCGTGAAGGGGGACGGCAATCCATCGTCATGCTTAAAAATGATGATGCATTGCTCCCCTTACGCAAATCAGGGCAAAAAATTGCGTTGATCGGTCCGTTCGGCGCTGACACACGCGACCTGATGGGGGCATGGTCGATTTATCCCGATTTCGACCAAGCGGTGCCGGTTGATGTTGGGTTGCGTTCAAGCATAGCCAACCCTGCCGACCTCGTAGTCGTCAAAGGCTGTGAAGTTACCGCTCCCATCGACGGCGGTATCGCTGCCGCAGTCGCTGCGGCGCACGCCGCCGATGTTGTGTTGCTGGCGATTGGCGAGAGCGCCGATATGGCGGGCGAGGCACAATCACGCGTCGATATTGTCGTGCCGCCTGCGCAACAGGCTTTGGCCGAAGCGGTCGCCGCCACCGGCAAACCCATCGTCATATTGCTCCGCCACGGACGTGCACTTGCGCTGCACGGGGCGGTCAAAAATGCGCAGGCGATATTGGCGACATGGTTCCTAGGATCGCAAACGGGGCACGCGATTGCCGACATAATATTTGGCGATCACAGCCCATCGGGGCGCTTGCCCGTCAGCTTCCCGCAGGAATCGGGGCAACAGCCCTATTTCTACAACCACCGCAACACCGGCCGTGCGCAAACCAACCCCGATGAACCCAGCTTTCGTTCGCGTTACCGCGAGGTCAGCTTTGCCCCGCTCTATCCCTTCGGTCACGGACTGACCTACGGCAGCGTCGAATATAGCGCGACGACGGTAAGCAGCGAGCTTCTGACTCAAAGCGGCTCAGTGACGGTGACATGCACCCTCCGCAACAGCGGTGCGCAATCGGTGCGCGAAGTCGCCCAGCTCTATATCCACGACAAGGTGGCCAGCCTGACCCAGCCCGTGCGCCAGCTGAAAGGATTTGAAGCCATCACCCTAGCCCCCGGCGAGAGCCGCGATGTGCATTTCACACTCACCGCCGACGACCTCGCCTTCGTCAACGCCCAGCTCCAGCATGTGGCCGAGCCGGGCCTATTCGACATCTGGATAGCCCCCAACGCGCATGGCGGCACTGGGGCCATGCTACGATTGGGTTAGTAATGAGCACCCCTTTCCTACAGGGTTTGCGCCATGGTAAGATGCACTTTGTTTCGGCTCTTTTGACATTGTAGATCTGCACCATCTAAATCCTCTCCCTTCGGGAGAGGTGGCAGTGCGAAGCACTGACGAAGAGGGTATGGCAAAGTGTATTATGTGTATCATACAACTGTGTATTGTTGATACCACAGCTCTGTAACCCGCAGGCGGTCGTTGTTTTACCCCCTGTTTAGTGTCAACCAAACCTCACAGACAAACCCCGTTCTTGGTGTCTACTTTGTCACCTTTGGCCGCACCAAAGCATGATATGCGCGATGTTTGAAAAGTTACATCGTTGCGATTGGGTTACGGAAGTATCTCCAGCATCGCCTGTTGCTGCGCGGCAACCGCCACCGCGACGCGCGCCTGCTCGGCAGCGATCAGTATGGCCGCGTCCTCATGCCCTGCCTCCGCCTCACTCACCGCCAGTCGATCAAGCTCTGCCAGCGCAAAAACACTCGGGCCGCGCACCGCCACTAACCGTGAATAGGCTACCTGGCTCGCCGCCCACAGCTCACTTCCTTCGCTGGCCCCGCGACCTGCGACAATCGTCGCGCGGTTCGACTCCAAAGCCCCGCGAAACGCGGCGTCGCCAGCATCGGCATCACGGGCAAGTGCGCGCAACGCCTGGGTCAGCGTGGCACTGATGGGTTCTGGGACAGGCGGCGTCACAGGCTGCGATGCTGCAACGTTCACCCGCTGCTCTATCGGCCGGTGTGCTAGGGAGGGAAATGCGCTCATATCATTGGCTGCGCACCCGCCAAGCCAAAGAGCGGGCAAGAAGGTTACGAAAAGGCGTTTTGCATAGACCATGATGCGCTCTATGGCGTAGGCGCACGGCGCGCAAGCCAGAGCGATATATTCGGCTATTAGCGATGGAAAACAGCCGCATTTTGCGTTGACACTGGCATGACTCGCCGCTATTTGCGCGGTCTTTCCCGCATGGTGGCACTGGCACCGGGGCATCACGCCTCTCTTTCAGTCTGTCGTTTTTGCGGGGTATATTCGTTTTGTTTGAAGGTAAATTGGCCATGTTCGCTATCGTGCGCACCGGCGGCAAGCAGTATCGCGTTGCCGCTGGAGACAAAATCACCGTTGAAAAAATTGTCGGCGCAATTGGCGACAAGGTTGCCCTGACCGATGTTTTACTCGCGGGTGATGGCGGCGAATTGACCTCGACCGTCGGCCTGACCGTCGCGGCCGAAATCGTTGCGCAGGGACGCGGTGAAAAAATCATTGTCTTCAAGAAAAAGCGCCGTCACAATTATCGCCGCAAACAGGGACACCGTCAGTCGCTGACCTTGCTCAAAATTGTTGCCATTGGCGCAGAGGCCAAGAAGGCAAAGCCAGCCAAGGTTGAGGCCGCCTCGCCTGCTGTTGAAGCAGACGCGGCGCCCGCCAAAAAGCCCGCAGCGAAAAAGGCTGCACCAAAGAAAGCGGCGGCTGAATAAGCCCGCTTTCCAGACTGATTTAGAGATTTAGGAGACTAAACCATGGCACATAAAAAAGCAGGCGGATCTTCGCGCAATGGTCGCGATTCAGCCGGTAAGCGCTTGGGTGTGAAGAAATTTGGCGGCCAGGAAGTGATCGGCGGTAATATCCTTGTGCGCCAACGCGGCACCAAATTTTACCCCGGCATCAATGTTGGCCTTGGTCGCGATCATACATTGTTCGCCACCGCGCATGGCCATGTGCGGTTCCATGATGGCAAGCTCGGCCGCAAATATGTGTCGGTTGATGTCATGATGGCGGCGGCCGAATAATCGGGCAACCTTTGGGGTTGTCCGCAAGCGGATGACCCCCCGGCCACTTTGGCCACCAGATTTGATTGCCCCAATCGGCACAACAGTCTGGATAAAGAGGGAGACGGGTCATCCTCCGTTTCCCTTTTCGCGTTTCGGGCCCATTTTCATGCGGCCTACCCCGCCAAAACAACGGATCACAGTCTCCCTCTTTCAATGTCGCAATCCTGTCACCAATCATGTGCAGGGGCGAGCCGACGAGGAGATGGTTGAATGTTTGCCCGCACAGATCGCTTGTTATTAAGGCCTGGATTCATTGAGGATGCGGGCGAACTGACCGCCGCGATTGGCGATGAAGCCGTGGCGCGGAACCTGTCGTCCCTGCCCTGGCCTTATCGCCCTCAGGATGCAGCAGATTTTCTGGCACTGCCCGAAGAGCCGCTGTTGCCGCGCCTGTTAATCCTTAAACGGACGATGGGAACACCACGCATTATTGGCGGCATCGGCATTCATCGGCGCGATGGCGAAGGGTGTGGTGCGCTGGAACTGGGCTATTGGATAGCCCGCGCGCACTGGGGGCGTGGCTTTGCCACCGAGGCTGGCCGTGCCGTCATGCAAATAGCACGCACGAACCGCCTACCAAGCCTATGTGCCGCGCATTTTATCGACAACCCGGCATCCGCCAACGTGCTGCGCAAGCTCGGCTTTCGCTCGACCGGACGGACCGCTACCCGCATCAGCGCCGCGCGCGGCGGCGGTGCGTCCTGCGCGCTATACGAAGAAGAAGCCGACGTAGATGCAGCTGCCCGAGGCGGCACCATGCGCCTCGCGGCCTAACTCGATTTGCGGGTCCGCGAATAAACGTTGATCGGCTCGTCGTGCAGTCTCGCTTCGCCAACCTGCGCAAAACCCAGCTTTGCCGCCACCCGTTCCGATGCACCGTGCCCGGGATTGATGATGCAGCGCACTTCGGGTGCGGCCAGCGCAGTGTCGGCCCAACCCAGCGCGGCACCCATCGCTTCGCTGGCATAGCCCTTGCCCCATGTGTCGACGGTGAATGCCCAGCCTGCTTCGGGCGTGCCATCGAGCAGCGGCAGGTCACGGTCGAACCAGCTGAGGCCGCCAGCACCTACGAAACGGTCAGTGTTGCGGTCGGCGAATACCCAATAGCCATAGCCCATCAATGGCCACATGCCGGGCAGGCCGATGAAGCGCATCCAGCTTTCATTCCGCGTGCGAACATTGCCACCGATGAATCTCACCGTCGACTCATCCGCCCACATCGCAGCGAACCCATCAAAGTCACGCATTTCGGCGGCGCGCAGGCGCAATCGCTCGGTTTCTATCGTCGGGGCAATCATCATGCCGCCAGCCTAACCGCAATAAAATTAGGCGGCAACCGCCGTAGTCGTATTGGCGTCGCCATATTGACTATCAACTTTGCCAATCAGCGCGCGGTCATCATGGTTCCATGGGTGAAATCCTGGCATGAAATAGGCGGCCCATGCGGGGATTAAGCGGCGCAATACGCCCGGTTTACCGAGCAGGAACCACCAGATACGAGCCGTTACGCGCCAACCAGACAGGCCGTCCTGTTTGAGCAACGCCTTCATGCCCTTC
>JBBTFY010000110.1:0-15686 GCA_038041635.1 Pseudomonadota bacterium | reverse complement strand
TTTTTTGTTGCCCTTTCCCACTCGTAAACGAGCGCGGGTGATGCCGATTAACAGGTTCAAAGAGCCGGAAAAGTGCCAGAGTCGTGAAACAGCGCAATATTATCATGGTAATATGCTTGTAGGAAAGCGGGTTGTTCGAGGCGAGTTTGGGCTTGTTCCGCGCCCTGGTGGTTGCAACCATGGTTTCTAGTGGATGCTGAATCAAGTTCAGCATGACGAATGGGTGGTTCATGATGACGAGTGAGGCGGTGATGCAGCCCCTCCAATATCATGCGGCAAATGCCTTGGATGGTCCCCCTCCCCATTTGCTTTGCAAACAGGGAGGATTATTAAACTGCCCCAGCCCTACGCCGCCGCCACCGCCGCCGCCACCGCCAAAAAATCATAGGGGTCGATGCCGCGCGAACGATAAGCGACATGCGCCGCGTCATAGAGCGTCGGCGGCGTAATCCCCAGCCTGGCCCGTGCGTCCTCCAGCGGTTCCGCGAGCAATGCAAGCACGTCCTGATCGACGATCTGGGCCGCCGCCTTGCCGCAGCGCTGCCCCTGACGGATCGCAGCAAAGATTGGCGCATCAGCCTTGACCCGCCGTTTCAGCTCCAGTCCGCCAGCATAAGCGATGAACAGGCTGCCCAGGTCAGGCGACTGGCCATAGGAAAAGCCCAGCACGCATTGTTCGCCGAGCGGGTCGCGGCCATAGCCCGACAACACATGGAATAAATCGTGCGTGTCGCGCCTGCGGTCACTATACCATTGGATCTGATCGTCATAAACCGGCCGTCCACGGCGCATTTTCTCGCTCTCGGCAACCAATCCGGCGGCGCTCAGCCCCTCGCGCGTCATGAAATCGACATAGGCGCGGCCGACGCTCCCTGCGGGCAATTGCTTCAGCGTCGCATGATCGTCGAGCATGGTCGGCAAAAAGGGTTCGCTGACCATCAACCGCTGACCCAGATCGCTCTCTACAAACGCCTTGGCAGTGGGCACAAAATGCTTGCTGGGCAGGCATTCATAGATGCGGAACACCTGTTCGGTGTCCTCCTTATTCGCAATCAATTTGCGAAAATGCGCCAGCGCCTTGAACGGGCGAAAGTGCGGCGTGGGGCGGTTCGCGTCGCGGAATACGGTGGGGGCCATAACCGCCCAATAACAATGCTGACATGAATGTCAATAGGACCATGAAAAGGCGGTTCCATCGGCGAGGCAATCAGCTATTGCTAGGGTCATGAAAGCCTATGAAACAACGCCATATATCGCCCTGCCCGCTTATAGTGACGCAGAACGCATCGCCCGAGCAAGCGCTGTCCAGACGCAACTCGCCACACGGCGCAGCTGCCGCATGTTCAGCGACGCCGCTGTGCCGCGTGAAGTCATCGAAGCCGCGATCATGGCGGCCGGAAGCGCACCATCTGGTGCCAACCATCAGCCATGGCATTTCGCGGTGGTTAGTTCACCCCAGCTAAAGGCACGCATCCGCATCGAAGCCGAAAAGGAAGAGGCCGCCTTTTACGCTGGCAAGTCGGGACAGGAATGGCTGGAGGCGCTTGCCCCGCTGGGTACTGACGCCGACAAAAGTTTTCTGGAGATTGCGCCGTGGCTGATCGTCCTATTCGGGCAAAGGCGCGGCGGTGTTGAGCCCACAGACAAGAAACAAAATTATTATGTCACCGAAAGTGTCGGCATCGCTTGCGGCCTGCTGTTGTCTGCCCTGAACGCAGCAGGGGTTGCAACGCTGACGCACACGCCATCCCCGATGGGCTTTTTGCGAACCATCTGTGGGCGACCAGCTGATGAAAAAGCTATCATGATCATCGTCGCGGGCCTGCCGTCAGACGACGCCGTAGTCCCGACCTATGCTATGCGCAAAAAGCCGCTCGAACAGATCAGCAGCTGGTTATAACTGCCTACCGGCGCTCATAGGCGGTCAGGCCCGGCCCCAGCGTGTTGGCACCCAAGATAAGCCGCTGCGCCGACCAATTGGCAACGAATATCGTTTCGCGGTCCACGCCGGCCGCAATCCGCGCGCTATTGCCAGATATGGCAAGCCCGGCCGAGCTATGGTCCTGCGCCTCCGCAGCTACCGCGATGAATGCCGAGTAATTTTCCTTGTTCGCGCCCTGGATGAACAAATTGCCCGTAATCCGGCCCGTCGCGCCTGCGGGCAGGTCGATCATATAATTGCTTTCCCGCCCCTGTGTGTCGTCAAATGTGCAATCGCTGATGTCTATCCGCGCCGCACGACTCTTGACGTAGTGCCCACCAGTCCCGCGTTCAAAACGCGAGCGCGTGACGGTCAGGCTGGCATAGTCGCCAACATAGATGCTGTGTGACGGGCCACCATCATTGCGGCCCAGCCCCGAAAAAGTCGATTGGTCGATGCGCACTGTGCTGTCCGTGTCGGGCCCCGTCAAAATCCCCTCATCGCTATTGCGAAACAGGCTCTGCGTGATCGTCAAATCGCCCTGCTCCAACCTGATTCCCGCGCCGTTGAGGTCGGCCACCGACATATTCTGAAAGACCACGCCATCAACGCTCGCCCCGCCGCCGCGCAGCACCAGCGCAGCCTTGCCCTCGCACTCGACCCCGTCAAAGATGGCGCGCCCGGCCTCACTCGCCCTGAAATGCACGACGCCTGCCACCTGCACCGCGCATTGTCTATACGCCCCGGGGCTGAGCAACACCGTCCCCTCGCCATCGCCAATCGCATCGACTGCACCCTGCACCGTGGCAAAGTTGCGCCGCAGCTCGGGCACGCTGATTGCCTGCGCTGATGCTGCAGCCGGAGCAAATAAGGATATTGCGAACGCTGCTCGTATAATCAATCGGCGGGTCATGGCATTCTCCATATGGGCACTCCATTTAGCATTCGAATACTGCCCACGACCAGCACATTTACCTTGAAGCTGCGAAACGCTCGCAGCATAATCAAAACGCAAAGCTCGGGGGGAAATCACATGCACGTAATGTCCGTCAATGAAGTCTATCTCATTGCGATGTTGCTGATTTTCACCGTCCCCTATCTGGTGTGGCGACTGGGGCGGACCGACTATGTCGCACCGCTGGTGGTGGTACAGATTATCGGCGGCATTTTGCTTGGCCCCGGCGTGCTGGGCGCGGCCTTCCCTGATTATTATGCCTTTGTCTTTCGCCCCGATGTCATCACGATGCTCAACGGTGTCGCCATCTGGGCGGTGATGATTTTCGTGTGGATTGCGGGGATTGAACTCGACCTGTCCGAAGCATGGGCGAAACGCGGCGAAACCGGCGTCACCGCCGGCTTTGCGCTCGGCGTGCCACTGGCGTTCGGGTGCGGAGCCGCCGCCATCATGCTGCAATGGGATGGTTGGCGCGGAACCAGCGGCGCAACATGGCAAGTATTGTTGGGCATAGGCATGGCCTGTGCCGTCACCGCGCTCCCCATCCTCGTCCTGCTCATGGAAAAGCTGGAGATTTTGCGCAAGCCGCTGGGGCAGCGTATCTTGCGTTACGCCAGCCTTGACGATGTTGCCATCTGGGGTGTGCTCGCGGTCATCCTGCTCGATTGGGAGCGGGTGGGGCGGCAATTGGCATTCCTTGCCGCCTTTGCGATCGCTGCGATTTTGGTGCGCAAACTGATCCAGCGCATAGCAGAACGCGACCGTTGGTATGTCAGCCTCGCTTGGCTCGCGGCATGTGGATTTGGTGCCGACTGGGCAGGGTTGCATTTCATGGTCGGTGCGTTCCTGTCGGGTGCAGTGCTCGACAGCAAATGGTTCGACAGCGACCAGATGGACCGTTTTCGTCACAACATCCTGCTTTGCGTCATGCCCGTATTCTTTCTCTCGACCGGGCTTCGCACGCAATGGGATGTCGGTGGCATGGCCGTATTCGCGGCGGCCGCGCTGTTACTGGTCGCGTCGGTTGCGGGCAAGCTGGCTGGCATTCACCTTGCGGGCCGTGTGCTCAAATGGGAAAAGGGCGAGGCATCGATCATCGGTTGGCTGCTTCAGACCAAGGCGCTGATCATGATTATTTTCGTCAACATCCTGCTCGACAAACATATCATCAGCAACACTGCTTTCACCGCGCTATTGTTGATGGCGGTGGGCAGCACGATGCTGACCATCCCCGTGGTCGCGCCAAGACTGCGCAAACTCGCCAGCATTATCGACCGTTCGAGTTAATCCAAATTGGGCCGCAACGGCAAATGGGCCGCCTCCAATACAGAGCTTGCAATCTATGCAGTTCAGGGCGACACTTCGCCCAAGGTTCGGTGGCTGAACAATAGAGCCAAAATAGGAGTAACCAACGCATGTCACAGGATAAAGTCAACTACCCGGTATCGACTGCGGCCGTCCATTGGATCGATAGCGCAGGCGGGCTGCATGTCCGCGTCTTTTCGTGCGACGGTTATATGGTGCAGGAACGCAGTACCGAAAGCGGCCAATGGGCCAATGGCACCCTCCACGTCGCAGCTTCAAATGTATCGGCCATCGCATGGGTAGACAGCGCGGGCGCCCATATCCGCGTCTATTGCACGTCGAAAAACGTTACCACTGAATGGTGTCAGGACCCCGGCACACTATGGGTTGTGGGGCAATATACCACCGTCTGACATAGAGCATGTGCGTCTGTTCTGCTGCCAATCTGGGGCAGTGCAGGCGCGCCATTGCTTAATCCAAATTGGGCCGCAACCACCGCCGCGCGGTGTCTAGGTCCACACCGCGCCGCACTGCATAATCCTCCGCTTGTTCTTCGCCGATACGCGCGACGCCAAAATAAGCGGCGTCCGGGTGGCCAAAGTAAAAGCCACTGACCGCCGCCGTGGGCAGCATCGCAAAACTCTCGGTCAGCGACAATCCCGCATTCCCGGGCGCATCAAGCAGGTCGAACAATATCGGCTTCAGGCTGTGGTCGGGGCATGCGGGATAGCCCGGTGCGGGGCGGATACCGCGATAATCCTCGTGTATCAGCGCCTCGCCCGTCAGTTGCTCACCCGGCGCATAGCCCCACAATGTCGTTCGGACGTGGCTGTGCAACCGTTCGGCAAAGGCTTCGGCCAGTCGATCCGCCAGCGCTTTCAGTAAGATATCCGAATAATCGTCATGGTCGGCGCGAAACCGCTCCAGATGTGGCTCTATACCGTGAATACCAACCGCAAATCCGCCGATCCAATCGCCATCATGGTCGATGAAGTCAGCTAGGCACATATTGGCTCGGCCTTCTCGTTTTACGATTTGCTGGCGAAGAAAGGGGATGCGGATATGCTCCTCATCGGCGCGGTGCAGAATGACATCATCGCCATCCCGCCGGCATGGCCACAGCCCAGCGACGCCGCGCGCGGTCAGCCATTTTTCGTCCACTATCCGCGTCAGCATCGCCTGTGCATCGGCCCATAAACTCCGCGCACTTTCCCCCACGACAGCGTCGGTCAGGATTGCAGGGTAATTGCCCGCCAATTCCCACGCGCGAAAGAAGGGCGTCCAATCGATGATGGCTGCCAAATCCACCAGATCCCAATCATCGAACACATGAACACCGGGTTGTTCTGGCGGGGGCGGTTTGATGTGCATATCCGCGACAAAGGCATTGGCGCGTGCGTCGGCCAGACTGGCGAGCATCGACTGCCCCTTGCCAGCGCGCACGTCGCGCACATGCGCATAATCCGCCGCAATCGCGCCAACATAGTCGGCCACACCCGTGTCGCTGACCAGCGCCGTCGCCACACCGACCGCGCGGCTGGCATCGAGCACATAGATGACGGGGCCCTCGTATGCGGGGTCAATGCGCAGCGCGGTGTGGACCTTGGATGTCGTCGCGCCGCCGATCAACAGCGGTATGGTCATGCCCGCGCGCTGCATCTCCTCGGCCACCGTGACCATTTCGTCGAGCGACGGCGTGATGAGCCCGGACAGGCCGATGATGTCGGCCTCATGCTCAATTGCCGCCTCTAATATCCGCGTCCACGGCACCATGACGCCAAGGTCGATGACCTCATAACCGTTGCATTGCAAAACGACGCCAACGATATTTTTGCCGATGTCGTGCACATCGCCCTTGACCGTTGCCATGATGATGCGGCCCTTGGCCTTGGCCCCCTCGCCCTTTTCCGCCTCGATGAAGGGGATCAGGTGCGCAACTGCTTTTTTCATCACCCGCGCCGATTTGACGACTTGCGGCAGGAACATTTTGCCAGACCCGAACAGGTCGCCGACGACATTCATACCGTCCATCAACGGCCCCTCGATCACTTCGATCGGGCGGGCCGCGCTTTGTCTGGCTTCTTCGGTATCCTCGACGACATAGGCGTCGATACCCTTGACCAGCGCGTGCTCCAGCCGTTTGCCCACCGGCCAGCTGCGCCATTCTTCGGCCGCTTTTTCAACCGCAGCATCGGTACCGCGATATTTCTCCGCTAGCATGACCAACCGCTCGGTCGCATCGTCTCTGCGATTGAGCACAACATCCTCGCACGCCTCGCGCAGATCTGGGTCGATGGTGTCATAGACATCCAGCTGCCCCGCATTGACGATGGCCATGTCCATCCCCGCCGGAATGGCGTGGAACAGGAACACGCTGTGCATCGCGCGGCGCACCGGTTCATTGCCGCGAAAGCTGAACGACAGGTTGGATAGCCCACCCGAAATATGGACGTGCGGGCAATTGGCCTTTATCAGCCTCGTCGCCTCGATGAAATCGACGGCATAGCCATTATGCTCCTCGATCCCCGTCGCCACCGCGAACACATTGGGGTCAAAGATGATGTCTTCGGGTGGAAAGCCGATGCCCGTGAGCAAGGCGTAGGCGCGGCTGCATATCTCGACCTTGCGAACCTGTGTGTCGGCCTGCCCGACCTCGTCGAACGCCATGACGACAACCGCAGCGCCATAAGCCATGCACAGCCGCGCGTGGTGCAGGAACGCCTCCTCGCCCTCTTTCATACTGATGGAATTGACGATCGGCTTGCCCGGCACGCATTTGAGGCCCGCCTCGATCACGCTCCATTTGCTGCTGTCGATCATGAACGGCACCCGCGCAATGTCTGGTTCAGCGGCGATCAGCTTGACGAACGTCTCCATGGCGACAAGGCTGTCGAGCAGCCCTTCGTCCATATTGATGTCGATAATCTGCGCGCCATTTTCGACCTGTTGCCGTGCAACCTCCACGGCTTTTGGGTAGTCGCCGGCCATGATGAGTTTCTTGAACGCCGCAGAGCCGGTGACGTTGGTACGCTCACCCACGTTGACAAAGGTTGCGGAGGATGGCTGGGTCACGCTGCCAGCACCATTGGTTCAAGGCCTGCCAGCCGGGTCTGTACTGGCACCATGGGCATAGTGCGCGGCGGCAACCCCGCGACCGCCTTTGCCATTGCGGCGATATGTGCAGGGGTCGATCCGCAACAGCCGCCAAGGATGTTGACCTGCCCTGCGCCCGCCCATTCATGAACCAGTGCCGCCGTTTGGTCGGGCAGTTCGTCATATTCACCCAGTTCGTTGGGCAGGCCCGCATTGGGATAGACCATGATCAGCGTATCGGCGATTGCGGAGAGCGTCCGCACATGCGGGCGCAGTTGCTGCGCGCCGAACGAGCAATTGAGGCCGATGGTGACGGGTCGTGCATGCCGCACCGCATGCCAGAACGCTTCGACCGTGTGGCCAGACAGGTTGCGCCCCGACAGGTCGGTCAGCGTCATCGATACCATCAGCGGAACATCAACGCCGCGCGCAACGCCCGCCTCAATCACCGCCATGATCCCGGCCTTGGCATTCAGCGTGTCGAACACCGTCTCAATCAGGATGAAGTCAACCCCGCCATCGAGCAGCGCATCGGTCTGTTCGCGGTATACATCCTTAAGGAAATCAAATGTGATTTCGCGATAGCCCGGGTCGTTAACGTCTGGTGAGAGCGACAGTGTCTTGTTGGTCGGGCCAATCGCGCCCGCGACAAAGCGGGGACGTCCGTCCTGTGCCGCGAACTCATCCGCCGCAGCCCGGGCAATCTGTGCCGACGCGATGTTGATGTCGCGGACCAGATGTTCGGCACCATAATCGGCCTGGCTGATGCGGTTGGCCGAAAATGTATTGGTCGAAACAATATCTGACCCAGCCGCCAAATAGGCCCGCGTGATCGTGTCAGGCACTTCGGGCATTGTGATGGCGAGGATGTCGTTATTGCCCTTTTGGTCATGCGACAGACCTAATGCGCCTGCATATTGCGCTTCGGTCAGTTTCCAATTCTGTATCTCGGTTCCGAATGCCCCGTCAGTAATCAGGATGCGCTGCGCTGCCGCCGCGATGAGGGCTGCGCGCGCGCTCATACTGCTTGCTCCGTTTGCGGGCGTAGGCCCAGCATATGGCATATGGCATAGGCCAGCTCCGCCCGGTTGAGCGTATAGAAATGAAAATCGCGCACGCCGCCCGCATAGAGGCGGCGGCACATTTCGGCCGATGTCGTGGCCGCGACCAATTGCCGCGCGGTGGGTAGTCCATCAAGCCCGTCGAACAGATGTTCAAACCATGCAGGCACATGTGTGCCGCACATCGCCGACATCCGCTTGATGCTCGCAAAATTACTCACCGGCATGATCCCAGGCACAATCGGTGCGTCGATCCCAGCCGCCGCAGCCGCATCGCGGAACCTAAAAAATGTATCGGCCTCAAAGAAAAATTGCGTGATCGCACGGCTCGCGCCCGCATCCAATTTGCGCTTGAGGTTATCGAGGTCGCTTTGCGCACACTTCGCGTCGGGGTGGGTTTCGGGATAGGCAGCAACCGAAATTTCAAACGGCGCAATTGCTTTTAATCCCGCAACCAGCTCAGCGGCACCGGCATAGCCATCGGGGTGCGCGACAAAGGGGGCCCCTGCAACCGGTGCATCGCCGCGCAGCGCGACAATATGCCGCACGCCGGCATCCCAATAGGCACGCGCGACTTCGGCAATCTCGGCTTTGCTGGCGTCAACACAGGTCAGATGCGCCGCCGCAGGAATATCTGTCTCACTAGCGATCCGCGCCACCGTCGCGTGGGTCCGCGTCCGCGTCGATCCGCCTGCACCATAAGTGACCGAAACGAATCGCGGTGCCAACGGTGCCAACGTCGTAATCGATTCCCACAGCGTCTCGTTCATCTTGTCCGTCTTGGGCGGGAAAAACTCGAAACTCACGCCAATATCGCCCGACAAATTGGCGAATAAGGGCGATGCTGCGGCGCGGCGCGCCTCCGATATTGGAGGCAGTCGATTGGTCATGCCACGGCCTTTCTTGTTTCTGGGGACGGTTGATTTTTGACAACATCGCTGCGTCGACGGCCCAACCAAATTTTAACAGTAAGAGCGCCGCCAGTCAGCGCCTCAACCGTTTCGATTATCAGTCCCGATGCCGCAAACCACCCGCGAATCTGTCCGTCGGAAAAGCCCAAACGGGCATGCGCGGCATCACGGCGTAATTCTTCGCGGTCGTGCGGCGCAAAATCAACAATAAGGACGTGCCCACTGGGCCGCAGGACGCGCGCCGCTTCTGCAATCACTTGATCGGGTGACGCCGCATAGTGCAGCACTTGGTGCATGACTATCGAGTCCACGCTGTCATCGGCCAGCGGCAGCGCCGTAAAATCACCCTGCACCAATTCGACAGGCACAGTCGCACCAGACAAGCGCCCTCGCGCAATGCGAAGCATCTCCGGGCTGCGATCGAGCGCGGTCACGCGGGTCGCAGACGCACCCATTATCATCGCCATACGCCCCGTGCCCGTGCCGATGTCCAGCAAGTGCCCTAAGCGGCGATTACGCATCATCGCCAGAATCGATTGCTCCACCTCAGCCTCTGCGACGTGCAAAGAGCGGATCGCGTCCCATTCCTCTGCATGCGCAGCAAAGTAACGCCCCGCCGCCGCTTCGCGCTCTTCCTGTACAGCGGTCAACCGCTTGCGATCGGATTCGGAGATTCGCGTTTCCAAGGTCGATAGGGTGACCTGATCGGCAAATTGCATCAACGCATCTGTCGTCGGTGAGCGCACCAATCGAACAAACACCCAGCTACCTTCCTTGCGGCGCTCGGCCAGTTCCGCTTCTTCGAGGATGCGCACGTGACGCGAGACGCGGGGTTGGCTTTGCTCCAGCAATTGCGCGATTTCACCGATGGCCAGCTCACCCCGCCTCAACAGAGTCATGATCCGAAGCCGCGAAGGATCGCCCATCGCACGAAACAAATCGAGTATAGACAGCCGATTCTCATCGGACGAGGTCGGCAACGATGTGATTTGCGAGGGCTTACGCGTGGCGTCCATCGCCATCATATAAAGAAATCTTTATATGAGGTCAACGCGTAAGAGTGGCAACAAACCCTACCAAATTGCTAGAAAATGGCGTGGCTCGCTTTACCACACGCCCAAAAATACGAGAGACATAAAAAAAATGTCACGAAATATGTGAAATTCGTTGCGTAGCGAAAAACGACTCTCTAAATCGCACTGCGTTGGCGGGGGGTTCGCGCAATGGTTGCGTGCGCCCCAATCAACCAAAGATTTGCTCTAGAGGGAATACCCACATGAAGAAGATTGCTCTGTCGCTCGTACTCGTTTCTGGTTTGGCTCTTGCTGCTTGCTCGAAGCCTGCTGAAGAAGCAGCTCCTGCTGCTGATGCTGCTGTTCCTGCAGAAGATGCAATGGCTCCTGCTGAAGCTGCAACCGATGCTGCTGCTCCTGCTGCTGATGCCGCTGCTCCTGCTGCAGACGCTGCTGCTCCTGCTGCAGACGCTGCTGCTCCTGCCGAAGCTGCTAAGTAAGCACTTCGCGCATTGACCTTGATCGTTTCAGGTTGAATCAATCTGAAACGTGAATCATGGTCAAAATGGTGCGCTACAAATCGAAGAGGTCGTCATCCGAAAGGGTGGCGGCCTTTTCTTTTGTGCACTATAACCGCACCATGAACTATCGCCCCGCGCATGGCGCGCTCATCCTTGCCCTTTTGCTATGCGCCTGCTCTCGCGCGGATAGCGACGCTGCGTCGGGCGGATTGACGGTTGGCGAGGCTGAAACGCTTGAACGTGCCGCCGAGCGACTCGATGAACGCACACCAAGCCCTGCCGCCGCAGAGTCGCAGGCGCTAGAAAATGATGTTCGCACGCGACTCGATACCGAAATACGTCAAAAAACCGCCAACTAACAATTGCCTAGCAAAGTAGCGTTGAACGCGCTTGCACTAGCGTCTGGGAATGGTAAATCTTGCGGCGAATGGGAAGCGGGCGGCAAGCGCTCGGCCCCCTTCGTCAAAACAAACCTGTGGGGATATTGCCATGAAGAAAATGATCGTAGCTGTTGCTGCCGCCGCGCTTGCGCTGTCGGCCTGTTCACAACAAACCGAAGATGCTGCTGCTGACGCTGCGACATCGGCTGCTGATGATGCTGCCGCTGCGGCAACCGATGCTGCTGGCGCTGCTACGGATGCTGCTGGCGCCGCTACGGATGCTGCTGGTGCGGCGACTGACGCTGCTGCAGCTGGCGCCGCTGGTGCTGCTGATGCCGCAACCAATGCTGCTGGCGATGCCGTTGCTGCTGGCGGCGAAGCGATGAAGGCTGCTGGCGAAGAAATGAAGAAGTAAGCTCTTAGTTTTCTTCTCATGTGGGGGGCCGCTATCCGCAAGGGTGGTGGCCCTTTCGCATATCTGCCCGGCGTGATAGCTTTCCTCCATGACCCAGCCTATCCACATCGTCTTTCCGCTATTCCCCAATCTCACACAGCTCGACTTCACGGGACCGCTGCAATTTCTGTCGCGATTGCCCGGCGCGGTGATCCATGTCGCCGCCACCACGCTTGACCCCGTGGCAACCGATTGCGGCTTTACCATTGTCCCCACCGCCACATTCAACACCTGCCCGCAGGCCGACATCCTCTGTGTGCCCGGCGGGCATGGTGTTACGGTCGCACTTTGCGACGGTGCGACTATCCCCTTCATCGCCGCACAGGCTGCCAAAGCCCGCTGGATCACCAGCGTCTGCACAGGTGCATTCCTGCTAGGCGGCGCAGGGCTGCTAGGGGGCAAACGCGCGACGACCCATTGGGCCTATACCCACCTCTTGCCCCTCGTCGGTGCAATTGAAACTGCTGGCCGCGTGGTCGAGGATGGCAACATCATCACTGCGGGCGGGGTAACGTCGGGCATCGACTTTGCCCTCACCCTGATCGCGCGCGAGGCGAGGGAGGACGTCGCAAAGGCCATTCAACTCAGCCTTGAATATAACCCCGCCCCGCCCTTTGCCAGCGGCCACCCAACAACCGCCGACCCTGCGACGCTCACCGCCCTGAAAACGCGCGTCTATGACGCCGCTGCGGCGCGAATGGCAGCGGCGCTGGGCGGCCAAGTCGCAAAACCTAGCCGCCCACCCATGGGCTTTTACTGAACGGTCACCGTCACCGCGCGGCGGTTCTGTGCCCAGCTCGCTTCGTCAGAACCCAGCGCAATCGGGCGTTCCTTGCCAAAGGAAACGACCGATATGCGCGCGGCATCGACGCCAAGCGAGGCGAGATAGTTACGCGCAGCATTGGCCCGGCGTTCGCCCAGTGCCAGATTATAATCGCGGGTTCCGCGTTCGTCGGCATGCCCCTCCACCGTGATGCGGACATTGGGATAGCGGGCGAGCCATTGCGCCTGACTGGCCAATGCCGCGCGGTCGATGTCATCGACATTATAGCGGTCGGTGTCAAAATAGATGGTGTCGCTGCTGATGCTGGCGACAAAATCCTGCTGGCTGCCCGGAACAACGGCGTTTGAGACGCCGCCAGTGCTGGTGGTGCCAGTGTTATAGCTGCTCTCATCCACCGGCGGCAGTTCGGCTGGCGCGCGATTACGCGAACAACCCGCTACGGCGACCAGCGCCATCCCCATCACCATCGCTTGTGTCAGCTTACCCATCGTCTATCTCCTTTTCCTCATCATGTTTCAAATCGAGCCTGAGTGCAAATGCTAGTGTCTGTTCGTTTCACGGCAGGACAGGTCCCCACGAAGGATCCGACCCGTCAACCGGCGTTGGCAGTCGGCGCAGATTAACCCCCGTCAGGTCAACCTGGAAAATCTGGCTGCGGCCATCGCGTCCCTGTGTGGTGCGGAAAAACTGGATTATGCGGCCATTGGGCGCCCATGTTGGCGCTTCGTCCTGCCAGCTGTCGGTCAGCAACCGTTCGCTGCCCCCCGATGGCGTCATCACCCCGATGCGGAAATTGCCTGATATCCGCGTAAAGGCGATGAGGTCGCCGCGCGGACTCCATTCGGGCGTCGCATAGCGCCCGCCGCCAAAGCTGATCCGCTGTTGATCCGACCCGTCGGCGTTCATCACATAGATTTGCTGCGCGCCGGATCGGTCACTTTCAAACACGATGCGGGTTCCGTCCGGCGAATAGCTGCCACCGACCTCGATACCCGGCCCGTCGGTCAGGCGGCGCGGGGTGCCGCCCGCTGCGGGGATGCGATAAATGTCGGTGTTGCCAGCCGCCGCCATCGAAAACAGGATGAAGCGGCCATCGGGCGACCAACGCGGCGCAAAAGTGGTGTTGCTGCTCTCATATATGATGCGCTGCGACCCGCTGCCGACATCATAGACATAGACGCGCACCCGTTGGCCAGCATAGCTGACATAGACGATGCGGCTATAATCAGGCGAGAAACGCGGGGTCAGCGCGATCGACTGGCCATTTGTTATGAAGCGATGATTGGCCCCGTCGCTGTCCATAATCGCGAGGCGTTTGATCCGCGCGTCCTTTGGTCCCGTTTCGGCGATGTAGGCGATGCGGCTGTCAAAGAAGGGCGCTTCACCGGACAGCCGCGAATATATGGCATCGGCACAGCGGTGCGCAGCGCGCCGCCAATCGCGCGGTTGAACGACAAAGCCGTTGCGTGTCAGCTCGCTGCCCAACGCCATATCATAGAGGTAACAACCGACCGTCAGATTCCCGGCCGTATCGGCGCGGACAAAGCCGTGAACCAGGCTTTCCGCCCCCGTTCCGCGCCATCCGGCAAAGGCAGGCGCGGTGACTTCGCCCATGCTGATGGCGCGCAGCCCGTCTGGTCCGCGCGGCGCATAAAGGCCAGAGCGTTCAAGGTCGGCGGCGATCACTTCGGCAATCTGGCGGCCCAGAACGGCGGTCGTGCCCGCTGGTGTTGCCGTCACCGCTGGGGTCGCAAATGTGGTGATGATGACACTGGTGCGTTCCTGCGCCAAATCGCCCGTCACCGTTTCACGCGGCGGGGGAGTAGGGGTTACAGGTTGCGCTGCTGTGGGCGCGGGCACTGGCGCTATTTGTGCGGCCAGTGGTGTCGTCAGCACGCTCAGCACAGCGGCGATGACGAAAGCGATGGGGGTTCGATTGGTCATGTCATCTCTTTTCAAAATCGAGCGTATAGGTTTGCCAATAGCTGTAATTTTCTTGCGGTAAATTGGCGAATGGTGCGGCCAGTTGAATGGCGCGGCGTGCGCATTCCTCAAACCGCTGCACTTGCGGGCGATTACTGTCGTTGACCCCGCTGGTGTTGACGCTGGCGATACGCTCTAGCCCGCCCACCTCTGTCAGGCGAAAAACAATGGTGGTTTTAAGCTGGTCAACATCGACGCCCGTCACGCGGCAGCCATTCCACGGGCCACGCACTTCGGCGTTGATGCTAACGCGAATATCGGCGCGAATGGCGGCGGCGCTCTGTGCAGCAGGCGGCGCGACGCTGCGCGCATTTGGCCTGGCGTCACGGGCCACGCCTGCGGCAATCCCATCGAGCGCGCCCGATGGACGCGGGTCACGCACGGGGCGTGTCGCCGAGCGCTGTTGTGCGCTCGTCTGGCGCGCGGGCGTGCGTTCCGGCGTTGGCACGACGCGTCGTTGCGGCGGGGCGCCCGGCGAGGGGCGCGGCGCACGAACTGCTTCTCTCATGACGGGCTTAGGCGGTTTAGGCGGTTCGACAATCGGGCGCGGCGGCGGCACTTCCGCCTCATCGCTATCGGGGTCGCCCAAACGCGCTGCGGGCGGTGCGTCGCTGATTTCGGGAGCGGTCGCCACCGGCGCAGCTTCGGCGATAATCTCCACCGCCATCGGGGGATTGTCAAAATGCGGATCGGGGTGGCTCAACTGGAACGAGAGAAGAGCGAACAGGATGATATGCGCGGCTATTGCCACGCTCAAACCCGTTGCCTCTGTCTTGTCCAATGTCATTATCAGCCAGCCTATTCCGGCGCAGATGAACCAGTTGTGACCATCGACACATGGATGAGTCCGGCGCGGTTCAACTCGCCCATCACCCGCATCACCTTGCCATAATCCAGCGCGCGGTCGGCGCGCAGCATGATCGTGCGTTCATCGCTATCCGGTGCGGCCGCCAGCGCAGCCAGCCGTGCGGGCAGCGCCGTCATCGTCACCGCTCTGTCATCAATGAACAATCCGCCCGCCTGGGTCAGGCTGATCTGCACCGGTGGCTGCTGCGGTTGGTCGAGCGGACGGGCGTTGGTTTCGGGTAGGTCAACCGGAACCCCGCTGGTCAGCAGCGGCGCTGTGACCATGAAGATGATCAGCAGCACCAGCATGACATCGACCAGCGGCGTCACGTTGATTTCCGACATTGGCGCGGCGCGCGACCGACCGCGACCACCCCGCCCTCCGCTTTTGTGAAGGCCCATCGCCATCACCGCGCTCCTTTAGGAGCGGGAAAGGTGCGCCAAAAAATCATACGTCCT
>JBBTFY010000109.1:1921-9792 GCA_038041635.1 Pseudomonadota bacterium | reverse complement strand
ACGATAATGAAGCCAACTATGCTGACATAGGCGGCGCATATAGCAATTAGCCACCGTTCGAAACGCGCGCCGTCAACTGGGAAACTTACACCCGATGGCGCGTCAAACAGCATCACTTTGATAACCCGCAAATAATAAAATGCTCCGATGACCGAAGCGATGGCACCAATCACGGCCAAGGGCAACAGCCCCGCTCCGACGGCGGCCTGAAACACCATCAATTTCGGCCAAAAACCAAACAATGGTGGGATTCCGGCAAGGCTGAACATGAATATGGCAATGGCAGCCGCAAGGCCGGGCCGCTGTTTCCACAATCCGCCCAGCGCCGAAATATCTTCGGACATCTCGCCATCAGGCGTGCGCAATTGCAGGATGGCAAGAAAGCTGCCCAGCGTCATCACGACATAGACGGTCAGGTAAAGCAGCACAGCGGCAACCCCGGCAGTCGTCGCAGCGGCAAGCCCTACAAGCATGAAGCCAACATTGCCAATCGAGCTATAGGCCAGCAGGCGTTTGATATTGCGCTGTCCCACCGCACCAATAGCGCCTAGCAGCATCGAGGCGATGGCCATGAAAGCGATAATCTGTTGCCAATCGGGCGCGGACATTGCGAAGGCTTCGACACATATCCGCGTCAGCAATGCCACACCCGCAACTTTGGGCGCGGTGGCAAAAAAGGCAGTGACGGGTGTCGGCGCGCCTTCGTAAACATCGGGCGTCCACATATGAAATGGCACTGCGCTGATTTTGAACGCGAGGCCCGCCAGCACAAATACCAACCCGAACAGCAGGCCCAAATTGCTACCGTGCGCAAAACCGAGCGCGATGCTGGCAAAACCTGTGGTGCCCGTAAATCCGTAAAGCAGCGACATGCCGAACAGCAGCATCCCAGAGGCCAGCGACCCAAGCACAAAATATTTAAGTCCGGCCTCGCTTGCGCGAGCATCGCTGCGGGAGAAGCTGGCCAGCACATAAGCGGCCAAGCTGTTAAGTTCTAGGCCGACATAAAGCGTCATCATGTCATAGGCGCTGACCATGATCGCCATACCAAGCGCGGAAAAGATGATGAGCAGCGGATATTCGCTGCGGTAACCTTCGCGCTCAAAAAAGCGCGGGGCCATCGCCAGCGCGACGATGGCAGACCCAAAGATGAGATATTTGGAAAAAGCAGCAAAGGCATCGACGCGCAGCAATCCGCTAAACAATAGGCCCTGGCTTTCGGGTGCACGGATGAGTGCAACAATCGCGAACGCCAATACCAGCGCCGCAAGCGCGTTGATATGCTGCGCAATCCGGTCTCCGCCAAAGGCAGCGGCGAGCAGCAGTATGAGGCCGCCAATCGTCAACACCAATTCGGGGATGATGAACAGGAAATCAGAGCCGATCATTGGTGATTCCCTCCGGCAGCGGGGCTTTCATGGGTCGCTAACGTTGGTGCAGTAACGCCTGCGTCGCCCGATGGCTTCACCACTGCCATCCGCGCGACTATCGCCTGCGCATCAGCACGCATCGGCGCGATAAAGCTTTCGGGATAGATGCCCATCCACAAAACAACCGCCGCAATCGGGGCAAGTAACGCCCATTCGCGTAGGTTGAGATCGGGCATCGCCGCAGTATCATCACCCGCCGCACCGCCAAAGGCCACACGGCGATAGAGCCACAGCATATAGCCCGCGCCAAGGATAACCCCGGTGCCGCACACCAGTGCGACCCAGCTCGATGCTTCGTAAATGCCAATCAGGCTTAAAAACTCGCCAACGAAGCCGCTGGTCGCAGGCAGGCCGACCGACGCCATGGTGAACAGCATGAACAACAAGGCGTAGCCCGGCATAGTGTTTGACAGGCCGCCATAGCGCGCAATTTCGCGCGTATGCAGCCGCTCATAAATCACCCCGACGCACAGGAACAGCGCGCCAGCAACCAATCCATGGCTGAGCATGACCACCAGAGCGCCCTCGACCCCCTGTTGGTTGAAGGCGAACAGGCCAGCGGTAACGATGCCCATATGCGCAACCGACGAATAAGCGATGAGCTTTTTCATGTCACTCTGCACCAGCGCGACAAGGCTGGTGTAAACGACAGCGACCATCGACAGGCCGAAAATCAGCCACATAAACTGCGCACTAGCGTCGGGGAACATCGGCAGAGAGAAGCGCAAAAATCCATAGCCGCCCATTTTGAGTAACACACCCGCCAATATGATCGAGCCAGCGGTTGGCGCCTGGACGTGCGCGTCGGGTAGCCAAGTATGCACCGGCCACATTGGCATCTTGACCGCAAAACTGACAAAGAAGGCGAGCCACAGCCATGTTTGTGCCTCAGCAGAAAAGTCGGTTTGCATCAATGTCGGGATGTCGGCGGTTCCAGCAGCCGCGACCATCCAAATCATCGCGATCAGCATCACCACTGACCCCAGCAGCGTATAAAGAAAGAACTTATAGCTGGCGTAAATGCGGTTCGCGCCGCCCCAGATACCGATGATAAGATACATCGGGATCAGGCCAGCTTCGAAGAAAATGTAGAAGAGTATCAAATCCTGCGCCGCGAACACGCCAATCATCAATGCTTCCATGAACAGGAAGCACGCCATGTAAAGGCCAACGCGATCGGTAATGCTGGTCCAACTGGCACCGATACAAATCGGCATCAAAAACACCGTCAGCATGATCAGCATCAGCGCGATGCCGTCTATCCCCATGGCCCAACCGAAGGTGCCGACAATCGGCATTTGTTCGACAAACTGCCATTGCGCACCGCCTAAATCGAAGCTGGCCCAAGCAAGACAGCCAAGCGCAAAGGTCGCCAGCGTCGCGAGAAGCGCGATCCAGCGCGCCGTGCGGCCTTCTGCAAACAGGCAGACAATCGCCGCCAGGGTTGGCAAGCCGATCATGGCGGAGAGAAGGGGGAAGGCGCTGCCGATCATTGAAATGCCACCATCACCCACGTCACCAGCGCGGCGAGGCCAAGCAGCATGACAAAGGCATAGGAATAAAGGAAACCCGATTGCAGCCGCGATGCGACTTGCGCCGAACCCGCAACCGCGAGAGCGACGCCGTTGGGACCAAAGCGGTCAATCACTCCCTCATCGCCGCCATGCCAGAACAGGCGGCCCAGAGCGGATGCTGGACGGACAAACAGCGCGTCATACATCTCGTCAAAATACCATTTGTTGAAGAGGAAACGGTGCAACCAAGGAAGTGCCGCGACGAAGCGTGCAGGCGCACCGGGGTCGCGGATATAATTACGCCACGCTATGGCAAGGCCGAGCACCATCACCGCCGCCGGAGTCAGCTTGACCCACAAAGGCACTTGATGCGCGGCGTGCATCAGATGCGTGTTGAACGCGATGCTGCCATCCCAGAAGGCTGCGCCTGCTTGCGCGCCAACAAATTGCTCGTGAAAGCCAAAGCCCGCGAAAATCGCACCGATGCTGAGCAGGATCAGCGGCACCAGCATTGATGCCGGGCTTTCATGCGGGCGATATTCGCTATGGCCGTGGCCCGAACTGTGCGTCGCGTGCTGGATATGATCCGACTGTTCCCAGCGCTTTTTGCCGAAAAAGGTCAGGAAAATGAGCCGCCACGAGTAAAAGCTGGTCAGCAGCGCCGCGAAAGCACCAACCCCGAACGCCCATTGGCCATGCGGGCCGCTGGCGAATGCCGCCTCCAATATCGCATCCTTGGAATAAAAACCGGCAAAGCCGAAGACACCGATGATGCCGACCCCGGTAATCGCCAGCGTTCCCGCGACCATCACCCAAAATGTCAGCGGGATGTGACGGCGCAGCGCACCATAATAGCGCATGTCCTGTTCGTGGTGCATCGCGTGGATGACGCTGCCCGCACCAAGGAACAGCAAAGCCTTGAAGAATGCATGGGTGAACAGATGGAACATCGCCGCGCCATAGGCACCGACGCCAGCGGCGACGAACATATAACCCAGCTGTGAACAGGTCGAATAAGCGATGACGCGTTTGATGTCGTGCTGCGTCGTGGCGACGGTCGCGGCGAACAAACAGGTCGCAGCGCCAATGAAGATGACGAAACCTTGCGCCACGGGAGCGGCCTCGAACATCGGCGACAGGCGGCAGACCATGAACACGCCCGCCGTCACCATCGTCGCAGCGTGAATGAGCGCCGAAACGGGTGTCGGCCCCTCCATCGCGTCGGGCAGCCATGTGTGGAGGCCAAGCTGTGCCGACTTGCCCATCGCGCCGATGAACAGCAGCAGGCACAATATCGTCATGGTGTCGAGCCGCATCCCCAAAAAGCCGATGGTCGAACCCGCCATGCCCGGCGCGGCTTCCAATATGGCCGGAATAGAAACGGTTCCGAAGACGAGGAATGTGCCGAATATCCCCAGCATGAAGCCAAGGTCGCCGACGCGGTTGACCACGAACGCCTTGATCGCGGCGGCATTGGCCGATGGTTTGTGATACCAAAATCCGATCAGCAGATAGGAGGCGAGCCCCACCCCTTCCCAGCCAAAGAACATTTGCACCAGATTGTCCGCCGTCACCAGCATCAGCATGGCAAAGGTGAACAACGAGAGATAGGCGAAAAAGCGCGGCTGACTGTCGTCCTCAGCCATATAACCCCAGCTATACAGATGGACGAGCGCCGAGACGCTGGTGACAACAACCAGCATCACGGCGGTCAGCGTATCAACGCGCAGCGCCCAATCGAACACCAGATCGCCCGAACGCACCCATTCGAGCACTGGGGTGACGCTGGCCTGTGCATCCCCCGCGACGAAACTTAAGAATATCGGCCAGCTGAGTGCGCATGACGCAAATAGCGCGCCTGTGGTCAGCAGCTTGGCCGGCAGATTGCCGATCAAGCGCCCGCCCAGCCCCGCAATGATGGCGGCGAGCAGCGGCAGAAATACGATGAGGGTGATGGGGTTCATATTATCCATTCCCCGTCATTGCGAGCGTAGCGAAGCAATCCAGTGGAGTGCATATCCGCTTTCTGGATTGCCGCGACGGCTTTGCCGTCTCGCAAAGACGAATTGTTGTGAAGCACCATCACCCCTTCATCCGGTTGGCGTCATCAACCGCGATGGTCCCGCGACCACGGAAATATATAACAATGATGGCAAGCCCGATGGCAGACTCGCCAGCCGCAACGGTCAGCACAAACATCGCAAACACCTGTCCCGCAAGGTCGCCAAGATAGGCGCTGAACGCGACAAGGTTGATGTTAACGCTGAGCAATATCAGCTCAATCGCCATCAATATGATGATGATATTTTTGCGGTTGATGAAGATGCCGAGCACGCCCAGCACGAACAATATGCTGCTGACGACAAGATAATGGCCAATACCAATCATGTGCGCAGCACTCCGCTAATCCGCTCGCCCTGAGCTTGTCGAAGGGTCATAGCTCGACCCCCTGCCCTACGCCCGGATTGACCAGCCGTGTCGCGTCCTGTGGTCGCCGCGCATTTTGCGCCGACACATCCTGTCGTTTGACGCCTTTGCGCGGACGATGGGTGAGGACAATCGCCCCGATCATCGCAACGAGCAGGATGATCCCCGCCGTCTCAAACAAGAAAATGTAGCGCGTGTAGAGCAATTCGCCGATTTGCTGGATATTGCTGGTGGTCGCGTCCACTGGCGCTGCGCGCTGTGCCAATTGAATGTTGCCCGCAGACCAGCTGCCCATCGCAAAAATCAACTCCGCCGCCAATATGATGGCCAGCAGCACGCCGATGGGCAGATATTTGACAAAGCCGGCACGCATTTCGGCAAAGTCGATGTCGAGCATCATCACCACGAACAGAAATAGCACTGCGACCGCGCCGACATAGACGATGACCAGCAGCATCGCGATAAACTCTGCGCCGAGGATGAGCATCAGCCCCGCCGCGTTGAAGAAAGCGAGGATAAGCCACAGCACACTGTGCACCGGGTTGCGCGACAACACGGTCAGCGCTGCGGAAGCAAGCAGCACGCTGGCGAACATATAAAAGGCTATGGTCTGGATCATCTCGCGCCGCCCCTACCGATACGCCGCATCGGCGGCAAGGTTCGCGGCAATGGCGCGTTCCCATTTGTCGCCATTGGCAAGCAGCTTTGCCTTGTCATACAGCAATTCTTCGTGCGTTTCGGTCGCATATTCAAAGTTCGGCCCCTCGACGATGGCATCGACGGGGCAGGCTTCCTGACAAAATCCGCAGAATATGCATTTGGTCATGTCGATGTCATAGCGCGTGGTGCGGCGCGAACCGTCCTCTCTTGGCTCGGCCTCGATCGTGATCGCCTGCGCCGGGCACACCGCCTCGCACAGCTTGCAGGCGATGCAGCGTTCCTCGCCATTGGCATAGCGACGCAGCGCATGTTCACCGCGAAAACGCGGGGACAGCGGGTTCTTTTCGAACGGATAGTTGATCGTCGCCTTGGGCTTGAAGAAATAGCGCAGAGTGAGCGCATGCGCCTTGACAAACTCCCACAGGGTGAACGATTTGATGGTGTGTGCGAGGGTCATGCGACAATTCCGTTTTCGTCATTGCGAGGACCCTGAACTTGTTTCAGGGGACGCGGCAATCCAGAGTCAGCGCACCTTGCACTGGATTGCTTCGCTTCGCTCGCAATGACGCCTCGCGCGAAGGATTTGATGGTGTGGACGAGGGTCATGGTCTTGCTCCCCGAGGTCTCAGGTTATGAATCATCTCCTGAGCTTCATCACGGCACATCATTCCGCTTGATAAGGTTCGAGGTCCACCTGGCGCTGAGGCTGGGATCGAAAGTGAAAATGGAACTCGCTCAGAAGCAGGGCAGCTTGGATACCTCGTCAGCATCAGATAGCCGCTGACCAGCACCACCCAGAACAGACTAATCGGCAGGAATACCTTCCAGCCAAGCCGCATGAGTTGGTCATAGCGATAGCGCGGCACAGTTGCCTTCACCCAGCTGAAGATGAAGAAAAACACGAATATCTTGGCAAATAGCCAGAATATGCCGGGGATATAATAAAGCGGTGCCCACTCGACAGGCGGCAAATATCCACCCCAGAATAATATGGCGTTGAGCGCGCACATCAATATGACATTGGCATATTCGCCAAGCCAGTAGAGCGCGAAGCTCATCGAGCTATATTCGGTCTGGTAGCCCGCGACCAGCTCGCTCTCCGCCTCGGTCAGGTCGAACGGTGCGCGCGCGGTTTCGGCCATCGACGAGATAAGGAACATCACCGCGATGGGGAATAATAAAGGGTTGAGGCCGTGGGCGCTGACCACGCCCAATATATTGCCCCTCTGGCTTTCGACAATCGCGGACAGGTTGAAACTGTCCGACCACAGCACGACGCAGACAAGGATGAAGCCGATAGAGACTTCGTAACTAATCATCTGTGCTGCGGCTCGCAACGCACTCAAAAAGGGATATTTGCTGTTCGATGCCCAGCCCGCGATGACGATGCCGTAAACCCCAAGCGACGATATGGCGAGGATGTAGAGCAGCCCGACATTGATGTCGGCAAGCACCATTTCCGCGCCGAACGGGATCACCGCCCACGCCATCAGCGCGACGGTGAAGGTGATGATCGGCGCGATCAGGAACAGATATTTGTTGGCGGCCGTGGGAATGATCGTTTCCTGCAGAAACACTTTGAGGCCGTCGGCGAACGATTGCAGCAAGCCGAACGGGCCGACCACATTTGGCCCGCGCCGCAGCGCTATCGCCGCCCAAATCTTGCGGTCGGCATAGATGATCATCGCCACGGCGAGCATCAGCGGCAGCGCGATCATCAGGATGAGGATCAGCGTAGCGACAAGCCAGCCCGCTTCGAAACCCAAATAGGATTGAAACCAAGCACTCATTCCGCAGCCTCCGCAAATGTTGCGCCGTGGATCAATTCGGACGAGCAGCG
>JBBTFY010000109.1:0-1821 GCA_038041635.1 Pseudomonadota bacterium | reverse complement strand
CTCATTCCGCAGCCTCCGCAAATGTTGCGCCGTGGATCAATTCGGACGAGCAGCGCTGCATCGTCTCGCTGGCGCGGGCGATGGCGTTGGTCAGGTAGAAATCCTTGATTGGCGATGGGATCGGGCCTGATGGTTTCATATCAACTTTGGGCAATTCCCAGCCATAGTCCGCAAGGCCCTCCACCCCCAGCGCAGGGACAGCGGCGACCATCGCGGCGCGGCACCCATCGAATGAGTCAAAGCCGACGCTGACCCCAAGCACGTCCGCCAATGCGCGGAAAATGCTCCAATCCTCGCGCGCGTCCCCCGGCGCGAATGTCGCGCGTTCGCTGCGCTGAACCCGTCCTTCGGTGTTGACGTAGGTTCCCGCCTTTTCGGGCCAGGCGGCGGCGGGCAGGATCACATCGGCGGCGTGCGCGCCCTTATCGCCATGATGGCCCACATAGACTATGCATGTGTCCGCGAACTTGGCGAAATCCACTTCATCGGCACCAAGGAAGAAGGCGAGTTTGGGCTTTGCCGCCACGATGTCGGCGATGCCGCCGCTTTGCGCATAGCCGAGCATCAATCCGCCCATCCGCGACGCCGCCATATGCACGACATTGAAACCGTTCCAATCGTCACGCACCAGATTATGCGTCTTGACCAGCGCCTGCGCCGCGCCCTGTGCGCCGGGCACGGACAGCGCACCGCCACCGACAATCACCAGCGGGCGTTCGGCTTTGGCAAAGGCGTCGGTCACGTGTTTGGGCAGTTTGCCGATCAGTCCCGCATCATCACCCAGCCACTCGACCTTATACGTCAGGTCGCATTCGGGGCCGATGGCGAAGGCTTTAGCCCCGCGTTTCCACACCGCCTTGCGGACGCGGGTGTTGATCAGCGGTGCTTCCCAGCGCAGGTTTGTGCCGATGAGGAGGATGACGTCGGCCTCCTCGACCCGCGCGATACCGCTATTGAAATTGACAGCAGACAGGCTGGTGCAGTCGTAGGACAGGCCAGTTTGCCGCCCTTCGAGCAGGGTTGACCCCATCGCACCCACCAGCGCTTTGGCTGCGAACATCGTTTCGCAATCAACCAGATCGCCAGCGATGGCAGCGACAGAGGCACCTGCATTGACCGCAGCGATAGCCTCAAACGCCTCTGCCCATGTCGCGGGAACCAGCTTTCCGTCACGCCTGACCCATGGCTGGTCGAGGCGGCGAACCATCAGCCCGTCGATATGGTGGCGAGTCTTGTCGTGCGCCCATTCCTCATTCACATCATCGTTGACGCGCGGCAACACGCGCAGCACTTGCCGTCCGCGCGCATCGATACGAATGTTGGTGCCGACCGCGTCCATGACGTCGATGCCAGGCGTCTTGGTCAGCTCCCACGGGCGCGCTTCGAACGCATAGGGCTTTGCGGTCAGTGCGCCAACCGGACACAGATCAACAACATTACCCGATAACTCACTGTTAACAGCGCGTTCCAAGTAAGAAGTGATCTGCATATTTTCGCCGCGACCCAGCGCGCCGATGCTCTCCACCCCGGCGATTTCCTCGGCAAAGCGGATGCATCGCGTGCAATGAATGCACCGCGTCATCACCGTCTTGATGATCGGCCCCATATATTTTTCGGTCACCGCGCGCTTATTTTCGTCGTAGCGCGACTGGCCCTTGCCATAGGCGATGCTCTGGTCTTGCAGATCGCACTCGCCGCCCTGATCGCAAATCGGGCAATCGAGCGGATGGTTGATGAGCAGGAATTCCATCACCCCTTCGCGCGCCTTTTTGACCATCGCGCTATCGGTCTTGATGATCTGCCCCTCGGTAGCAGGCAGCG